>CAIYWM010000200.1 GCA_903929895.1 uncultured Alphaproteobacteria bacterium | reverse complement strand
GACTTCGGGTGACTCGCGCGCTCGTTGGGGCCGCGTCCCGCGCCCGAAGGTTGCCGGCTCTTGATTTGTCTCAATGTCCGTCCTTCGCGAATCGCTAGTGTGCGTCCCGCAATTGCAGAAGGCGGGCGTTCGACATGGTGCGAGACGAAAGTGCCTCGGTCGCGGCTCCGCCGGCCGAACGCGATTCCTATGTCGTAACAGCGCTGTCGGACGTCACCGATCGGGCGCTCCATGCGGCGATGGCACGGTTCACGATGGGTCTCTCGCCGGCGGCGATCGCGGCGGCCTATCTCGACTGGCTGGCCCATCTGATGGCGGCGCCCGGCAAACGCCTGCAGCTGATCGACAAGATGGCGCGCAAGTCGATGCGCTTCGCCGACTTCGCCTGGCAACAGGTGCAGCGTCCCGGCAAGGCTGCTGCGGCGATCGAGCCGCTGCCCCAGGACCGGCGCTTTGCCGGTGAGGCCTGGCAGCATCCACCCTTCAACCTCTTGTACCAGGGGTTCCTGCTGCAGCAGAAGTGGTGGCACAATGCGACGTCCGATGTCCGCGGCGTGACCCGCCATCACGAGGATATCGTCAGGTTCGCGTGCCGGCAGATGCTCGACGTGTTCGCGCCGTCGAACTTCCTGCCGACGAACCCCGAACTCCAGCAGCGCACCTTCGAGACCGGCGGGCAGAACTTCCTGGCTGGACTTCAGCACCTGTTCGAAGACTGGCAATGCGCCGCCAGTGGCAAGAAGCCGGTGGGCGCCGAGGCCTACGAGGTCGGGCGCTCGGTCGCGGCGACCCCCGGCAAGGTCGTCTTCCGCAACCGGCTCATGGAACTGCTGCAATACGAGCCGATAACTCGCCAAGTCCATGCCGAGCCGGTGCTGATCGTGCCGGCCTGGATCATGAAATACTACATTCTCGATCTCTCGGCGCAGAACTCGCTGGTCAGATACCTGACCGGGCAGGGTTTCACCGTGTTCATGATCTCGTGGAAGAATCCGTCTGCCGAGGATCGCGACCTGGGCCTCGACGACTATCGCCGCCTGGGCGTCATGGCGGCTCTCGACGCCATGGCCGACATCGTCCCGGGGCGCAAAGTGCACGCGCTGGGCTACTGCCTGGGCGGAACGCTGCTGGCGATCACCGCGGCGACCATGGCGCGTGACGGCGATTCACGCCTCAAGACGATGTTGATGCTGGCGGCGCAGACCGACTTCAGCGAGGCCGGCGAACTCATGCTGTTCATCGATGACAGCCAGATCGCGTTCCTCGAGGACATGATGTGGGAGCAGGGTTTTCTGGATGCGAAGCAGATGGCGGGTGCCTTCCAGCTTCTGCGCTCCAACGACCTCGTATGGTCCGTGGTCCTGCGCCGCTACCTGATGGGCACACGCGAGCCGATGAGCGATCTCATGGCCTGGAACGCCGATTCCACGCGTTTGCCCTATCGAATGCATTCGGAATACCTGCGTGGCCTGTTCCTCGGCAACGACCTCGCCGAGGGACGGTACCAGGTCGAGGGCCGTCCCATCGCGCTGACCGACATCAGGATTCCGATCTTCGCCGTCGGAACCAGCTGGGATCACGTGGCGCCCTGGCGGTCGACCTACAAGATCCACCTGCTGGCGGACACCGAAGTCACCTACGTGCTGACCACTGGCGGCCACAACGCCGGCATCGTATCCGAGCCGGGCCGTGACGGCCGCCATCATCAGGTCATGACCAAGAAGGCCGAGGATCGTTATGTCGATCCCGAGACGTGGGCAGCCATCGCGCCACAGCGCGAGGGCTCGTGGTGGCCAACGCTCGCCGCGTGGCTCGCGTCACGTTCGGAGGGCGGGCAGCCACCGCCGCAAATGGGCAAGCCCTCGGCGGGACTGGCGCCCCTCTGCGATGCGCCGGGCACCTACGTGCTGAAGGACTGACGCAGCGCCTTAGCGCCAGAAAATGGCGAGCAGGATGATGATCGGAATCGGAATGCCGAGCATCCAGAGCAAAATCGAACGGCCCATTGTGATCTCCTTAGTGTCGAGGAATCCGTAAACGGGCCGCCGGCCTTGAAGGTTGCGCAGGCTCGCGCCACTTGCATGAAGTCCCGCCCTACGCGTCACGCTGACTGGAGTAGTGTTCCTTGGCTCTTCTCGACGGCCGCACGATCCTCATCGTGGAAAACGATCCGGCCATCGGGCTGGACCTCAGGGCGACCCTGTTCGCCGAGGGAGCTACTCCCGTGGGACCCGCCAACAGCGTGGAGAGCGCCTTCGCGCTGATTGCCGATCACGCGATCGATGCCGCGATCCTCGACATCCGCCTCTACAAGGACGAGCTGGTCTTTCCCATCGCCGACACGTTGCAGGCGCTGCGCGTGCCCTATGTCTTCGCCAGTGGTCGCTCGACGGCCCTGATGCCGTTGCGCCATGGCGACCGGCCGTTCTTCGACAAGCCCTTCCGTGCCGAGCAGTTGGTCGAGGCGCTGGCCGAGATTTTGGCCCAGCAAAGCGCCGCCTGACCTTTCAGAGCGAGAGATTATCCAAAAGACGCCCGGAGAGCGGCGCTCCGCTCGAGACGGCCTCAAAGATACGACCGATTCCGATCTGACGGAGCGCCCCGTCGCTTCGCTCGACGAGCAGGGCATCGAAGCCGTGCTTCTCGGCGAGTGCCCTGCCCTCCGTCGGACCAAGAACCATAAGCGCGGTCGACCACGCGTCGGCCTCCATGCAGCTCGACGCAACGACCGAAACCGACGCGATCGCATTGTCGATCGGACCGCCGCGCAACCGGTCCATCGTGTGGGACAGCCGCGTCCCGCCGACCTCGATCCAATGCCGGTAGTCACCTGAGGTGGCGACGGCAGCGTCCTGCAACTCGATTGTGCCGAGGGGACTTCGAAGCTCGTAGTCGGGCTTCTCGACGGCGATGCGCCACGGCGTTCCGTCCGGCGTCGTGCCGCTGGCCTCGAGTTCACCGTCCAGTCCGACCAGCCCATCGGAGATGCCGAACGCCTTCACGGTGCGCATCATCTCATCCACGGCAAACCCTTTGGCAATGCCGGACAGGTCGAGGTCGAACTGCGCATGCTTGCGCGCCCGTGCTCCCGGCGCATCCAGCTCCAGGACCGTATGGGTTGGCGGCAGCCGGTCGCGAAGGGCCGCCTGGATCGCTTCCTTGTCGGGGATCGAACCGGTCGCTCCGAAGCCCCAGGCATTGACCAGGCGTCCGACACCGATATCGAACGCGCCTCCGGACAGGCGCCCGATCTCCAGCCCTTTGGTAAGGACCTGCATGAGCTCCCGAGGCAATGACACCCACGCACCGGGAGAGGCGGCATTGAGGCGCATCAGGTCGCTGTCCGGCTTCCAGGTGGACATCTGGCGGTCGACGCGGTCGACGGCGCGCGCGAGGGCGATGTCCAGGGCGGGGATGTCGGCGTCGGGTGGGGCATAGAGGATCGCGGACCACCGCGTTCCCATGGTTGCGCCGCTCAAGGCGTGGCGACGGAGACTAGTAGACATCTTCGAGGTATCTCCCTTCGTCCTTGAGAAGGCCGGGCGTCAGGCCGGCGGGCACGAGTAGTTCGCCCAGCGTTTCCCTGACGCCGGCCGCCATCTCGCGTCCCCCGCAGACCAGGACCTGGGCGCCTGCCCCGATGAGGGCGCGCAAGCGATCGGCATCGGTCCGGAGGCGGTCCTGCACATAGCCGCCGCCTCTCACGCGCGAGAAGATCGCCGACAGGCTGGTCAGGCGCCTGTCTTCCAGCCATCCCTGGATCTGGCGCCCATAGAGGAAGTCCGACTCCGGATCGCGGCCACCGAAATAGAGGTGCATGGCCCGTCGTCCACGATTGGCGCGAATGAATCCCGCCAGGGGACCGATGCCGGTGCCGGCGCCGATCAGGATCACGGGCTTGCGTCCCTGCACCGGACGGAAGGACGGGTTGGCCTTCACGAAGGCCTCGATGCGGTCGCCCGGCCGCAAGCCATGCAGCAGGCCCGAGCAGAGGCCGCCGGGATGTTTGCGCACGCAGATCTCGACGAAGGCATCGCGGGCCGAGCTGGCCAGGGAATAGTAGCGCGGCAGGGTCTCGCCCGGCGGCACGACCGCCAGCAGGTCGCCGGCAGAGAATTGCGGCCCGCCATGGCCGGCGAGACGTGCGAGCAGGCTGCTCCGGGGCAAGGCGAAGCGCAGCACGCAGGTGGGCGCCTGCACCTCCGTGCCGTAGTCGATGCGGTCGATGAGTGTCAGCGCATGGGTACGCGGCCGCTCCGGCACATGCGCCAGCACCAGATCCTCGCCCATCACGGCCGAGAGCGCCTTGCCCCAGCGCGCGAATTCCTGCGGGGACTGACGGTCGATCGTCTCCAGGGGGAGCAACGACGTCCAGCCCCTGCGCGTCAGTGCGGCATCCACATCGCGCGCAAACCGGCAGAACTGCGGAAACTGGCGATCGCCAAAGCCCAGGACGGCGAACGGGAAGGGTGGTGGCGCGCCGATCTCGTTGAGGCGTTCGAGGAATGCACCGGCGCTGGCCGGGGCCGTGCCGTCGCCATGGGTCGCCGTCAGCACGAACAGTCGCTGCGCCGCCGGATAGGATTGCGCGACGCCGTCCATGGCGACGGTGTGAACCTTGTGGCCGTTGGCGGTCAGGGCCGCATGCAGCGTCCGGGCGAACCCCCACGTGCTGCCGCCTTCGCTCCCGACCAGGATCACCGTATCGGCAGTCCTGGCGGGGATATTGGCGGCGATCGGCGCGTGTGCACGCCGCCTCCTCCACCACAGGGCAGCGCCGGTCACGCCCAGCACTGGAACGCCGAGGGCAGTCAGCCCCAGCAGCACCCCGACCCACCACAATCCCCGGCCGGTATGCACCCTGTAGATGAACTCGTGAATCTGGCGGCCTACCGCATGATCCTGCCAGGCCAGCAACTCTCCACTCACCGGGTCGACATAGCCCTCGCCGGCAGCGGTCGTCAGACGGAAGACGTCGTTCGGATCGGCCGGGTTGGGAAACGACAGTTCGCGAAGCTGGCTGACATCGATGCCGCGCAACGCCTCGATCCGCGCCAGCGGCAGAGCGGGACCGCCCTGCGCCATCGTAGGGAAGGCGGCCGCCTGCGACGGGCCGTCCGGGATCACCCCGAACGTCGTCAGCGACAGGAAGAGCGCGGTGAGCGTCGACACGATGAGCCCGAGCGTTGCCAGCCGGCCCAGATCGGCATGCAGCCGCTCCATGACGCCGCCGCGCGAGCGATCGAAAAGGCGAGCCCATCCGCCCATTCGACGGGCCGTCATCTGCAGGCCGGACAGCGTCAGGACGAGCAATGCCAACGCAGCCGCGCCCGCGGCCATGCGCCCGCCGTCGCCCAGAAAGAAGGACCGGTGGAAGTTGGTCATCCAGCGCTCGACTGCCGAGGGGGCGTAGGTCGAAACCGGTTCGCCACTGGAAGGATCGACGATGTTCGCAGCTGGTCCATCGGCCCCGGTGGAGAACGCAATGACCTTGCCCGAGGGCAGCCGCTTGATCTGCTCCACGCCGGGCTGGGTGGCGACGGTCCGCTCGGCCAACTCGGCAACACTGATGCCGTCTGCAGGATGTGAGATCGCTTCGGCACGATCCAGGGCGGGCATCACCGATAGCACCGTGCCGCTGATGACGACTGCCATCAGCGGAATGATGACGGAAAGGGCGAGAACCTTGTGTATCCAGCGCAGCATGACATGCCTCCCGAGTGGCGTGGGCCTACATGCCGTAGGTGAATGTCTGGATGTAGCTGCGGCCCGTCACGGGTCGGCCTGCCCCCGCGGCGGTCAACGGAACGACCACCTCGGACGGGCTGTCGCGCATGTCCTCGGCCGCGACGTCGATGTGCAGCTTGTAGCCGGCATCGAACAGCGCATCGGCCAGGTCGACGGTGACCTTCAGCGTACGGCCAGCACCGACGCTCGCGCCGGTGATGCCGTTGATTCCCGCGACGTTGCCACGGGAGGCGCGGTCCCAGCCGCTCAGGTGGCTGTAGTATTTCGACTTCGGGCCGGCCACCCACAGCGTGCCTTTGTACGCTCCCGACGCGTCGGTCACGTAGAGTGCGAGATAGGCGCCGTTGCCGCCGTAGTTCTTGAGCGTGGTCGTCAGGGTGACGGGTCGGGCCATGGCCAGCCCCGGGACGGTAAGGGCGGTCGTCATCGCAAGGGCGGCAAGCAGCGTCTTGATTCGCATCGTCTCATCTCCAGCTGGTCGTGTTGAGCAAGCCCATACTGGACGCAAAGGCTGAAGCACTGCTGAAGCGCAACAGGACTTCGCTTCAGGTCGCCGTCAGGTTGGAGACTGCGGAACGATTCATGTCGCGCGAAGCGTCCGCTACTGAATCTCCGCCTTGGGAGGCGTTGTTCCCTTGAGGAGATCGTTGGCCGGGGGCGCCGGGTTGCCTGGGAGGGGTTGTTCCGGAGCGCCGCCGCGTCGTCCGTCGTCGCCGTCGCCACGTCCGGTCCTGTGCTTTAACCGGACGATGGCGAGCGATCCTGGATCGATCTTCACGGCGATCTCGCGGCCGTCTGCATCAACTCCCCTGATTTGATAGCAGCCGTCATCGATCTTGATTCTGCGGACTGTCCAACCCTGGGCCTTCGCCATTTGCTCGACGGCTTCGCGCGGTTGCCATTGGGCCATGGGGACCTTGCAGTCGTCCTCCCTGGCCAGCGCTGCCGACGATGCCAGCGCGCCCGAAAGAATGGCGGCGATTAATACCGTCCTTTTCACGTTCCGTACTCCCGCCAATGGTCTCGATGTCTTCTCTTGGGCCAGCTTCCTGACGGCGACCTGAAGGCGTGCGGACATTTGCTTCAGGTCAATGTCAGCTCGCTGATTAAAGTTCATTGGAGGTCCAGTAGGCGGACTCAGCAACTGACCGGATTGGGACCATGCGAGTTCTGTTGATCGAGGACGATACGATTCTTGGCGCGGCTGTGCGCGATCAGATCGCCGCCGAGGGCCACTCGGTGGACTGGGTCACGCGGCTGGATGCGGCGCGCGACCAGATCGGCAGCGCTGCCTATGATCTTCTTCTGCTGGACCTGATGCTGCCCGATGGCCGCGGCATTGGCCTGCTGCGCGACCTCCGCACCCGGGGAAATGTCACGCCGGTCATCATCCTGACCGCGATGGATCAGCTGTCTGATCGCATAGAGGGACTCAATGCCGGGGCCGACGACTACCTGGTCAAGCCCTTCGACCTTTCCGAGCTGTCGGCGCGGCTGAACGCCGTGGCGCGGCGCTATGCCGGGAATCCCAATCCTCTGGTCCGTATCGGGGATCTCGAGATCGATCTTGCGGCGCGCTCGATCCTTCGTGCGGGACGGACCATCGATCTGACGGCTCGCGAATGGGCGCTGTTCGAGGCTTTCGTGCAGCGTCCCGGCCAGATCCTGTCCAAGGCGCAACTGGAGGAAAGACTGTATTCCTTCGGGGTGGAGGTGGAGAGCAACACGACCGAGGTACACGTCAGTCGCCTGCGCAAGAAGCTCGGACATGGCATCGTCGAAACCGTACGCGGTGTCGGCTACCGGCTGGGTCGGGCCGCGTGACCGCGCCACGCAGCCTGCAGTGGCGGATTTCCCTGTGGCTGGGGGTTGGCGTCGCCCTGTTGTGGGGCATCGCGACGGTGGCGACAGCGCAAAAACTTCGCCACGAGATGGACAAGGTCTTCGACAGCGCCCTCGAGGAGACGGCCCAGCGTCTTCTCCCGCTCGCCGTGCTCGACATTCTGGGCCGCGAAGAGGGCGACACGTCCCAGCGTACCGTCACGCTGAGAGAGCACGACGAATACTTCACCTACGCGGTACGCGATGATCGCGGGGGCATGCTGCTGCGCTCGCACCGTGCCGATGATTCCGTGTTTCCGCCCTTCTCGAAGATGGGATTCGTCGATACCCCGACCCATAGGGTCTACTTCGATGCCGCGTTGCAAGGCACGATCACGATCGCCGTGGCCGAACCGCTGGCGCATCGCCGCGAGGTCGCAAACGAGGCCCTCCTGGGGCTCGCCTGGCCGCTGGCCCTGCTGGTTCCCGCCAGTCTTCTCCTCGTCTGGGCGGTCGTTCGCGTCTCCATGGCGCCGATCAGGAACCTGCGAACGGGAATCGAGGCGCGCGGCAGTGGCGACCTCACGCCCATCCCGGCGGCAGGCCTGCCCTCCGAGATCGGCCCGATCGCGGATGCCGTGAACCATCTTCTCCTGAGGTTGAGCCGCGCCCTCGATGCCGAGCGCAGTTTCACCGCCAACTCGGCGCACGAACTGCGCACGCCTGTTGCCGCGGCGCTGGCACAGACGCAACGGCTCATCGCCGAGACGAAAGATGCTGTTTCCCGGGAGCGGGCGCTGCAGATCGAGAGGGCGTTGCAGCGTCTTTCGCGACTGTCCGAGAAGCTGATGCAGCTGGCGAGGGCGGAGGGCGGTCGCCTGCGGGGCCGGGAGACGACCGACATCGCAAGCGTCGCGAAGATGGTCGTCGATGAGATGGTGCGGAAGCCTGGCATGACCGAACGGATCATCCTCGATGTTCCGGAAACGCCGGTACCGGCGGGAATCGACACCGACTCCTTCGCAATCGTTTTGCGCAACCTCGTCGAGAATGGTCTCAAGCATGGGCCGCCTGACGGCCCAGTCGCGATCGCTCTCTCGAAGGACGGTGTACTGACGGTGTCCAACGAGGGACCGCCCGTTCCATCCGACCAGCTGTCGCGCCTGCTGCAGCCTTTCGAGCGCGGCGGCACCACCGCAGAGGGTTCCGGACTGGGCCTTGCCATCGTCAACGCCATTGCCGCCGGAACCGGCAGTCGGTTCATCCTGACATCGCCCTTGCCAGGGCAGCGAAGCGGCTTCGAGGCGAGGTTTGCGGCCCCGCCTCCCAAGCGGGAGAGACTTGCGGAGAAGCCCGGGGAGAAAAGAGCGGCCAACAGCGCCGGGAGCGCCCTCTAGAACTTGCGGCAGAACGAGAAGAGATCGGCGTCGGGATCGTGGCCGCCGCCGATTGCCGCCGACAGGACCTGCGCCGACAACATCGAGAAGGTGATGCCGTTGCCGCCGTAGCCGAGGGCCGCGAAGCAGTTGCTCATGCCGGGCACGGCGCCGATCGACGGCGATCCGGTGGGCGACGCGCCGAAGCTGCCGGCCCAGGCATAGTCCGCCTCGGGGCGCACCTGCGGCAGCAGGCGTACCAGCTTCTCCTGCAAGGCGGCGATCTTCTGCGGGATCAGCGCATCGCGCGTCTCCTGATCGATCGACGCTTCGTCCTCGCCGCCGCACAGGATGCGGCCCTGTGGTCCGACCCGCAGGTAGAGATAGGGATCGGAGGCCTCGCTGATCATGACCTCGTCACGCCAGGCGGCCCGCGGCTGCGGACGCGTTGCGAGCGCCCAGGTTGAGGTCACGCGGTGACCCATGCGGGGCACGCCCTTGGGCATCTCGTAGCCGGTGGCGAAGACCACGGCGCGCGTGCGGAGCGACGGACCTTCAGTGGTATGGACGACGGCGCCGGACACGAGCGGATCGATCCCGGTCGCTTCCACCGGCGCATAGAGGCGCGCCCCGCGGGCGAGCGCGATCCGCAGGAAACCCGCCGCCAGTTTCCGGGGATCGGCCGCCATGCCGCCATGGCTGAGCAGCGCTGCGCGGCCCTCGATGCCGTAAGTGTGCTGGACGTCGCTGCGATCCAGGAAGGAAACCTCGAAGCCGGCCCGTCGTCGTGCCTTGGCCTCCTCGCGCAATCCTGCAGCGTCGAGCACGTCGCCCTGGAGATAGAGCGAGCTGCGATGGGAGCAGTCGTCATCCAGCCCGAGCCGGTGCAAACGCTCGTCGAGCGCATCGAGGGCGAGTTTGGATCGCCGCCACAGTAGCTCCGCCCGCGCGAGCCCGATGCGCCTGGCAAGGCGATACAGAGGAATGTCGAGTTCGTATTGCAGCAGGGCCGTAGAGGCCGTTGTCGACCCGGCCAGGGGCTTGCGTCGATCGATGATCACGACGTCGAGCCCGTCTTCGGTCAGGCGCTCCGCAATCAGCGCTCCACTGATGCCCGCCCCGATCACCACGACGTCGCAGGCAAGGTCCCGGCTCAGGGAGCGCGCTGGAATCCGCGGGACGGCGATGCCCTGCCAGACGCTGCGCCCGGTCCTCAGCTTTCGGTGCTGGGTGGCGCTCAAGTGGGAGGTCTGGCCGAAATCACCCGCGTCCAACGTCG
This sequence comes from uncultured Alphaproteobacteria bacterium, assembly GCA_903929895.1. Lineage (GTDB taxonomy): Bacteria > Pseudomonadota > Alphaproteobacteria > Reyranellales > Reyranellaceae > Reyranella. The sequence continues at coordinate 12,623 of CAIYWM010000200.1, read as the reverse complement.
GAGGCAGCCGCAACGTTGCAACGCACTGTCGAAGTGTGCGTTGGCCGGTCTGACATTTCATTGCACAGGAGCCGAGGATGCCCACCCCGAAGGAAATCGAAGACAAGTTCTGGTCGGCGCTGAAGTCCGACATGACCATGATGCTGGGCCTCGACGGCGTGGAGGACGGTCATGCGCGCCCGATGACGGCGCAGCTCGACGGCGAGCGCGGGCCGATCTGGTTTTTCACCAGCCGCGACAATACCATCGTCCAGAAGCTCGGCGCCGGAGAGGGCAATCGCGCCATCGCGACCTTCACCTCGAAGGGAAACGACCTGTTCGCGACGGTCCATGGCGGGCTCACGCTCGATACCGATCCGGCGACGATCGACCGGCTGTGGAACCGCTACGTCGCGGCCTGGTTCGAGGGCGGCAAGACCGATCCCAAGCTCGCGCTGCTGCGCCTCGACGCCGAGCGTGCCGAGATCTGGCTCGATGCGTCGAGCATCGTCGCGGGGATCAAGATGCTGCTCGGTGCCGACCCCAAGCAGGAATACAAGGACAAGGTGGCCACGGTGAGCCTGAGGGGCTGACGATGGCAACGAGGATCGAGCGAAATCCGTTCGGCACCCCTCGTGCCATGGATCGCCGCGTCGAGGCGGCGATCGGGGCGCAATTGCGCTCCTGCGCGGGCAGTCGTCGGCGCATCGCGCGGCGGCTGCGCGAACTCGAGGAGGAACGTGACCTCGAAAGCGTGCTCGAGAGCAGGGCCGCCCTCGTGGAGTCTCTGGGCTTCATGGCGGGGGCGGTGGTCAATCGGCGATTGCCGTCGGTACCCGTCTCATGGACGGCGTCGCTTGTGAGGCTCGCCGCCACGAGCTGGTTGCCGATGGCGGCGGTTCTTCGTCGGATGGGGCTGCGAACGTCGCGCGAGATCGAGATCGAGCGTGTGGCCCTCAGGCTCATGCTCGGTGATCTGGAACGGCTTCCTACCGCTCTGGGAAGCCACCGTCTCGCCAGCTCCGGTATCCGGGTCGTCCGCCCCTGAGGGGGCGACCCCTGGATATCAGTGTCCGGCCGCGGCAACGCCTTCGGCCGGCGGCGTCGTTGTTTTGCTCTTCTTGGCTTTGCCGCGTTCCTCGAAGCGCTGCAGGACCGTGAAGAACGAGGGCACGAACAGCACTGCCAGGCAGGTCGAGGCGATCATGCCGCTGAACACGCAGAGGCCCAGCGAGATGCGCGAGTTGGCGCCCGCGCCCGTTGCCGTCACCAAGGGAACGACGCCCAGGATGAAGGCGAACGAGGTCATCAGGATGGGACGGAAACGCGTGCGGGCCGCGTCGATCGCCGACTCGATGATCTCCTTGCCCTCGGCGCGGCGTTCGCGCGCCACCTCGACGATCAGGATGGCGTTCTTGGCGCCCAGCGCGATCAGAAGCATCAGCCCGATCTGGGTGTAGATGTTGTTGGCGAGCCCAACCGCGTTGAGCGCAATCGCCGGGCCGCTGAGCGCCAGTGGGACGGCGAGGATGACGGCGAGTGGCGCGATCCAGCTTTCGTACTGGCCGGCAAGGCAGAGATAGACCAGCAGGATCGCCAGCGCGAACACATAGAGCAGCTGGTTGCCGACGATGTTCTCCTGGTAGGCCATGCCGGTCCATTCGTAGCCGGTGCCGGGCGGAAGGATCGCCTTGGCGATCTGGTCCATCAGCTCGATGCCCTCGCCCGAGCTGAAGCCGGTTGCGGGCGAGCCCACGATCGCGGCGGACGGGTAGAGGTTGTAAAGGCTGATCAGCGGCGGGCCGAGGGCCGGCTTGAGCTCGGCGATGGCGCCGATCGGCACCATCTGGCCGTCGAGGTTCTTCACCTGCAGCTTCAGGATGTCCTCCGGCCGCGTACGGTACTGCGAGTCGGCCTGGATGTAGACCTGCAGGCTGAGGCCGAACTTGTTGAAGCGGTTGACGAAAGCCGAGCCCATGTAGCTCGACAGGGTCGTGAAGACGTCGCCGACCGGAACCCGGAGCGACTCGGCCTTGACGCGGTCGACCTCGATGCGGACATGCGGCGCGCCGGAGCGGAACGTGGTCACGACGTTGCTGAGCGCCGACTGCGTGCCGGCGTTGCGGACCATCGTGTCGGTGATGGCCTGCAGCTTGGCATAGTCGAAGCTGCCGTCCTTCTGCTCGATCTGCATCTGGAAGCCGCCGGCATTGCCGATGCCCTGGATGGCGGGCGGCACGATGACGAAGGCGCGGCCGTCCTGCAGGACCTTCAGCTTCTCCATCAGGCCGAGCACGATCGAGCGCAGGTCCTGCCCCTCCGCCTTCAGGCGCACATCCCAGTCCTTGAGGATGACATAGGACACGGCGGCATTCGCCAGCGAGGAGTTGCTGTCGAGGATCGACATGCCGCCCAGCGCGACCACGTTCTCGACGCCCGGCGCCGCCATGGCGATCTCGGCGACCTGATTCAGCGCGACGCCGGTGCGCTCGAGCGAGGCGCCGTCCGGCAGCTGCACGGCGATCATCAGGTAACCCTGGTCCTCGTTGGGAATGAATGCGGTTGGCAGGCGGGCGACGCCCCAGCCGCCGATGCCGGCCGCCACGAGCGCCAGCAGCACCATCAGCCCGGCCCGGTGGACCATGAAGCCGACCAGGCCCGCATAGGCATCCTCGAGCTTGCCGTAGACCTTGTTGAAGCCGCGGAAGAAGAGGTTGCGCTTCTCCGGCGGCGTCGCGGCGCGCAGCCACATCGCGCACTGGGTGGGCTTCAGGGTGGCGGCATTGAGGGCGCTGATCAGCGCCGTCGCCGCGATGACGAGGGCGAACTGGGCGAACATCTGGCCGGTCAGGCCGGGCAGGAAGGCGGCCGGCAGAAACACCGACATCAGCACCAGGGTGATGCCGATGACCGGCCCGAACAGCTCGTCCATGGCCTTGATCGACGCGTCATGCGGCGTCATCCCGCGCTCGATATGGTGCGCCACGCCCTCGACGATCACGATCGCGTCGTCGACCACGATGCCGATCGCCAGCACGATGCCGAACATGGTCGTGGTGTTGATGGTGAAGCCCAGCGCGGCCATCGCGGCGAAGGCGCCGATGATCGTGACGGGGATCGTGGTCGCGGGCACCAGCATCGCGCGCCAGTCCTGCAGGAAGATCACGATCACGATCAGCACCAGGATGCCGGCCTCGATCAGGGTCATGAAGACCTCGTGGATCGACGCCGTCACGAAGCGGGTGGTGTCGAACGGCACCTCGTAGGCGAGGCCGGGCGGGAAGGCCTTGGCCAGTTCCGCCATCTTCGCCTTCACGGCCTTGGCGACGTCGAGCGCGTTGGCGTCGGGTAGCTGGTAGATCGCGAGGCCGGAGTTGGGCTTGCCGTTGATGTGCGACGTCGTGGAGTAGGTCTGGGCGCCCAGTTCGACACGGGCAATGTCGCGCACCCGCACGATCCGGCCGCCGTTGCCCTGCTCGGCTTTGACGATGATGTTGCCGAATTCCTCGGGCGTGCTGAGACGGCCGACGACGTCGATCGTGTACTGGAAATCGAGCCCCTTGGGCGCCGGCGGCTGGCCGACCTGGCCCGCCGTCACGTCCTGGCTCTGCTGCTGGATGACCTTGCTCACGTCCGACGGGGTGAGGCCGAACGTGTAGAGCTTCTGCGGGTCGAGCCAGACGCGCATCGAATACTGGCCGACGCCCAGCACGTTGACGTTGCCGACACCGGGCAGGCGCGCGAGTTCGTTGACGAGATTGATGGTGGCGTAGTTGCTGAGATAGAGGCTGTCGTAACGCTGGTCGGGGGACGTCAGCGATACGATCTGCAGGATCGACGTCGACTTCTTCTGGACGACGAGGCCCTGCGCCTGCACCGGCATGGGCAGCGAGGCCAGCGCCGCACTGACCTGGTTCTGCACCAGCACCTGCGCGAAATTGAGATCGGTGCCGATCTCGAAGGTCACCGTGAGCGTGTAGGTGCCGGAGTCCGTGCTGTAGGACTGCATGTAGATCATCTTCTCGACGCCGTTGACCTGCAGCTCGACGGGCAGGGCGACATCGTTGACGACGACCGCGGCGCTGGCGCCCGGGTAGGTCGTGGTGACCTGGACCGTGGGCGGCACGACGTTGGGATACTGCGCGACCGGCAGGGTCGCCAGCGCCACGCCGCCGATCAGCACGATGATGATGGCGAGGACGTTGGCCAGGACCGGCCGGTTGATGAAGAAGGCGGAGATCATGGCTGCGTTCCCCGGCCGGTCACTTGGGAGCGGCGGGAGTGCCGTCGACCGCAACGGGAATTGTCGTCACCTTGGGAACCACCTTGGCGCCCGGAATGGCCGCACCGTTGGTGCTGAGCACGACCTGGTCGTCCGGCTTCAGTCCGGTCGGGATCACGCGCAGGCCGTTGGCGAGGAGCTGTCCCGTGGTGATCCGGGTCTGGACCACGACATTGTCCTTGTTGACCGTCAGCAGGTACTTGCCCGCCTGGTCCTCGCCGATCACGCGATTGGGCACCAGCAGGGAGGCCGTGGCCCCCAGCCCTTGAGGCACCTTCACGCGCACGAAGAAGCCTGGAATGAGCGCGCGCGTCGGATTGCTGAAGAGTCCGCGGACCAGGATCGTACCGGTCGTCGCGTCGAGCTCCGGCGACACGTAGTTGAGGAAGCCCTTGTGGGGAAAGCCGTCCTCGTTCATCAGGCCGATTTCCAGCGGAACCTTGCTGAGTTCGTCGACGTCGAGCCGGCGGTTCTTCAGGTTCTGGCGGACCTGCAGCACGTCCTGCTCGCTCATGTTGAACGTGACGTAGATCGGATCGAGCTGGACGATCGTGGCCAGCTTGGTGGCGTTGGTGGCGCCCACCAGCTCGCCGACCGAGACGAGATGCTTGCTGACGATGCCGTCGAACGGCGCGAGCACCGTGGTGTAGCCCAGGTTCGTCTGGGCGACCGTGAGATTGCCCTCGGCATTCTCGACATTGGCCCGCGCATTGTCGCGCTTGGCCTTGGCTTGGTCGAAGGTCGCCTGGGCCGAGACGTTCTGGCGCAGCAGCGTCTCCTGGCGGGTGAACTCGGCCTCGGCCTGGGCCAGCGAGGCCTTGGCGCCGTCGAGCTGGGCCTCGGCCTCCTTCACCTTGGCCTTGTACATCGTCTGCTCGATGCCGAAGAGCTTGTCGTCCTTCTTCTTTTCGGAGCCGTCGACATAGTCCTGGGAGACCAGGAAGCCCTCGACGCGGGCGACCAGGTCGACGGTCGCAAAGGCCACCGTGTTGCCGGTGAGCACCTCGAACGGGGCCACGTCCTGCTTGACGGGCACGCCGACGCTGACCTCGGCGGGCGGCGGGGGCTGGAACTTGTTCTCCTGCTTGCAGCCGGTCACCAGCGCGGCCAGTGCGGCCGCAGCCAGAAAGGGCGCCAGCGCCCGAAACGGTCTCATGACTGCAAGAACTACGGCTTCATCGTTACGATTCGACATGTTTCCGACGATGCTCCCCGCGAGGCCGGCTCAAGCGTTAGCGCATCCCCTGCACGATTGCCACCGCCCAGCAGCTTCACAGCCGCTTGAACAAGAGCGACAGATTGTTCGCCGGCATTTCGACGATGTCGGGCTCTCCAAAGCCCAGCCCAAGCGCCAGCTCGGTGACGGCCTCCAGGTCGCGCACACCCCATGCGGGATTGCGCCGTTTGAGGTCGGCGTCGAAGGCCTCGTTGCTGGGCGCGGTGTGCCGGCCGCCCAGCCGATAGGGGCCGTAGGTGAAGAGCAGCCCACCCGGCGGCAGCAGGCGCGCCGCGCCGGTCACCAGCCCGACAGCGGCCTCCCACGGCGCGATGTGGATCATGTTGCAGCAGAGCACGGCGTCCGCCCGCTCGACCGGCCATGTCGCCCGGGTGACGTCGATCTCGAGGGCCGGACGCACGTTGTCGAGGCCCAGGGTCCGCACCCAGTCGTCGATGCTGGCGCGGGCACCGGCATCCGGGTCGCTGGGCTGAAAGGTGAGCCCGGGCCGGGCGGCGGCGTAGTGCACGACATGCTCTCCGGTGCCGCTGGCGATCTCCAGCACCAGCCCCCTTTCGGGCAGGCGTGGCTGCAGCACGTCCAGGATCGGTTGCCGGTTGCGGGCTGCCGCGGGTGCTTCGCGTCTCATCGTGCCTCCTGGAGGGCCTGCCAGATCCGCGCGGGAGTCGCGGGTCCATCGAAGCCTTTCACGCCGAGTGGCGCCAGCGCGTCAAGGATGGCGTTGGCGATGGCGGGGAAGGCCGCGATGGCGCCGGCCTCGCCGCAGCCCTTCACGCCCAGCGGATTGGTCGTGCAGCGGGTCGGATTGAAGCCGAGATCGAACGACGGCAGGTCGTCGGCGCGCGGCAGGGCATAGTCCATGAACGAGCCGGCCACCATCTGGCCCGACGCGGGATCGTAGGTCGCGTGCTCCAGCAGCGCCTGGCCCGCGCCCTGGGCCATGGCGCCGTGTGCCTGGCCGGTGGCGACCATCGGATTGACCAGCACGCCGTAATCGTCGACCGCCGTGTAGCGCGCGAGGGCCACCTGCCCGGTATCGCGGTCGATCTCGACTTCGACGACGTGCGCGCCGTTGGGAAAGGTCATGTGCTCGCGCTTCCAGGCGTGAAAGGTGTCGAGCGGCTGCCCCTTGTCGCGGCCGAGCGCGGCCACCTCGAGCAGGCCGATGGCGCGGTCCGTGCCGGAAACGACGAAGCGACCCTCCTCGAAGCGGATGTCGGCTTCCGAGGCTTCCAGCGCATCCGCCGCCAACCCCGTGCCCTTGGCGATGATCTCGTCAGAGGCCCGCCAGATCGCCGTACCGCCCATGTAGGTCGCGCGCGAGCTGCCATGGCCGCCGCCGAACGGGATCGCGTCGGTGTCGCCCTGGACGAGGCGGATGCGCGCGTTGGGCACGCCCAGCCGTGTGCTGAGGATCTGCGGGAAGGTGGTCTCGTGGCCCTGGCCGATATGCTGCGTGCCGGTGATCAGTGAGATCGTGCCGTCGGCCTCGAAGCGCACGTCGACATTTTCGTCGGGCGGCCCGCCGGTCGCCTTGATGTGATAGGCGAAGCCCAGCCCGCGCAGCCGTCCGCGCTGCGCGCTCTCGCGCCGCCGCGCCTCGAAGCCCGCACGGTCGGCGCGACCCAGCGCCTGGTCGAGCGATTCGGCGAAGTGGCCGCTGTCGACCTCGAAGCCGAAGGCATTGGTCATCGGCATCGCCTCGGGCGGCACCATGTTCCAGCGCCTGAGGTCGGCACGATCGAAGCCGGTCCGGTGTGCCGCCGCATCGATCAGCCGTTCGACGATGTTGATCGCCTCGGCGAAGCCCGGTCCGCGGGTCACGCCGATCGGCGCGGTGTTGGTGACGACGGCCACGACATGCAGCGCGATCGCAGGGATGCGGTACACCGAGCCCTGGAGATGGATGTACTGGAAGGTCTGCACGCCGCCGCCGGCGCCCGCCATGTAGGCACCGAGGTTGGCGACGCTGGCGATCCTGAGGGCGAGGAATTTGCCCTGCGCATCGAGCGCCAGCGACGCCTCGGCCCGCATGTCGCGCGCGGCATGATCGGACAGGAACACCTCGCTGCGGCTCGCGATCCATTTGACCGGCCGGGCAACCTTGCGGGCGGCCCACAGGATCAGCGCATGCTCGACATAGGCGAAGTTCTTGGCGCCGAATCCGCCGCCCACGTCGGGCGCCACGAACCGCACGTCCTTCGGCTCGGCACCGAGTGCGCGGGCCACGTGGTTGCGGTTGATGTGGATGTTCTGGCTGGAGACGTGGAGCGTGTAGCGGGCGGTCACGGGGTCGAACGTGCCCACGCCGCCCCGTGGCTCCATCGGGTTCATCACGATGCGATGGTTGTCGAGATCGAGCGACACGACATGCGCCGCCGCGGCGAAGGCGGCCTCGGCGCCCGCGGTGTCGCCGGTCCGCCAGTCGAGGCAGGTATTGCCCGGGATCTCGCGGGAGAGCCGCGGCGCACCCGGCGCGCGGGCAGCCCCGGCCGAGGTCACGGCCGGCAGCGTCTGGTAGTCGACGACGACCTGCTCGGCGGCATCGAGCGCCTGCGCGTGCGTCTCGGCGACGATCAGCGCCACGGGCTCGCCGGCGAAACGAACCTTGTCCGTGGCCAGCAGCGGCTGGGCTGCGAAGGCGAAGGGCTCGCCGGTCTGCACGTTCGCCTCGGCATAGGGGCGAAGCGGGTTCAGCCCGTCGGCGGTGGCCTCGGCGGCAGTGAGGACGGCGAGGACGCCGGGCGCCGCCCGGGCCGCAGTGGCATCGATCGAACGAACGAGGGCATGGGCATGCGGCGAGCGCAGGACGACGGCATGGGCCAGCCGCTCGAACTTCAGGTCGTCGAGATAGGTGCCCTGGCCGGTGACGAAGCGCGCGTCCTCGCGCCGCCGGGGCGAATCGCCAATCCTTTGGATCGTCATGTCCGCAACGTCTCCGCGTTCTGCGCCTGGCGCTTCTCGTCCCACCAGTCACGCATCTGGAGGCCCCAGTAGGCAAGCTGCGTCGCCGCACGGCCGGCGGCGCCCCCGGCCCAGCCGGTGCCGAACGACGCGAACAGATGACAGCGCGAGGGATCGCCCAGGATGCCGGCCGCGACCGCATCGGCGCCTGCGGCCGTTTGGGCGACGCCATGGCCGCCGAACGCCGAGCAGACCCAGAGGCCGGTCTCGACCTCGCCCACCTGGGGCATCTTGTGCGGCGCGTAGCCCATGATGCCGGGCCAGGCGTAGGCGATGTCGATGTTGCCGAGCTGCGGATAGACCGAGAGCATGTCGCCGCGCATCAATTCGCGCAGCCGCCGCGGCTCCGTCGTGTCGGTGGTGATGCGGCCGCCCCACAGCAGCCGGTCGCCGTCGACGACGCGATAATAGTCGCCGGCGCGGCGCGTGTCGGAGGTCGCGCCCGCCCAGCGGATCGCCTCGCCGAGGCGGGCCCCGAGCTTCTCCGTGACGGCGACGTAGGTCGCGACCGGCAACACGGCCCGCGCGAGGCGTGGCTGCACGGCACCGAGATCGGCATTGCCGGCCAGCACGACATGCGGCGCCTTGATGGCGCCGTGCGCGGCGCGCACCTGCCAGAAGCTGCCGTCGCGCGTCATCTCGACGGCATCGGTCGTTTCGTGAACCACACTGCCCAGCCGTTCGATGTCGTCCGCCAATGCCAGCGCGAAGTTCAGCGGATGGATGTGGAACGAGGTCGGATCATGGATTGCCTGATGGTAGCGCTCCGTCGCGAGCACCGCGCGCACGCGCGAGGTCTCCCAGGGTTCGAAGGCGGCGCCCAGCTGCTCCGCGAGCCTGCGCGTGCGGTCGGCAAACCCGGCGCCCTGGTCGGTGCGCGAGACGCTGAGCTTGCCGGTCCCCATCAGGATGTCGGGCCGCCCGAGTTCCGAGATGGCATCGCGGACGATCGCCACACCGCGCTGCGACTGCGCATAGAGCTGGCGGGCGCGATCGAGACCCAGCCGGTCGATCAAGGCGCCGGACCTCTGGGCGTAGCCCGGCCCGACGAAGCCGCCGTTGCGGCCCGACGCGCCCCAGCCGATGCGCCGCCGCTCCAGCAGCACCACCCGCTTTCCCTTCTGGGCCAGCAGACGCGCCACGTGCAGGCCCGCAAAGCCACCGCCGACGACCGCGACGTCGGCCTCCGCCTGCGTGGCGAGCGGCGCGCGCGCCGTGTCCGCGTCTCGCGTGGCGGCATACCAGCTCGCCGGATAGTCGACTTCAGCCATTTCCATTCTTCTCCGCGAGAAGAGGTGCCATGGGAAGGCTTGCGCGGTCACCTGCTCTCCCGCACTAATTTTGCCAGGGACTTTCCACTCGCTTCCGCAATTCTGGAGGACGCATGTCGATCGATTTCGATGCGGTGATCATCGGCGCAGGTTTTGGCGGCATGTACATGCTGCACAAGCTTCGCCAGAAGGGCTTCACGGCGCGCGTATTCGAGGCCGGCAAGGGCGTGGGCGGGACCTGGTACTGGAACCGCTATCCCGGCGCGCGCTGCGACGTCGAGAGCGTGCAGTACTCCTACCAGTTCGATCCCAAACTGGAGCAGGAATGGGAATGGAGCGAACGCTACGCCACCCAGCCCGAGCTGCTGCGCTACGCCAACCATGTCGCCGACCGCTACGACCTGCGCCGCGACATCCGCTTTGAGACGCGGGTGGGCAAGGCCGTCTTCGACGAGGCCGCCAACCTGTGGCGGGTCGAGACCGAGAAGATCGGCGGCGCCGCCGACAAGGTCACGGCCCGCTTCGTGATCACCGCAATGGGTTGTCTGTCCTCGCCCAACACGCCGAAGATTCCCGGCCTCGAGGATTTCAAAGGGCCGACCTATCACACCGGCAACTGGCCGCATGAGGGTGTCGACTTCACCGGCAAGACGGTGGGCGTCATCGGCACGGGCTCCTCGGCCATCCAGTCGATTCCGGTGATGGCCGAGCAGGCCAGGCACCTCACCGTCTTCCAGCGCACCGCCAACTACACGGTGCCGGCGCACAACAAGCCGCTCGACCCCGACTATGTGCGGCAGGTGAAGGCGAGCTATCCCGAGATGCGCAAGAGGGCCAAGAGCAAGCCGGCCGGCATCGACTTCACCATCAATCCCGCTTCGGCCGCCGAGACGCCGGAGGAGGAGCGCAATCGCCAGTTCCAGGCGCGCTGGGACTATGGCGGGCTGGGCTTCATGGCGTCCTTCTCGGACCTGCTGCTGAACGACGACTCCAACAAGGTCGCGGCCGACTTCGTGCGGGCCAAGATCGGCGAGGTCGTGAAGGACCCGAAGACCGCCGCGGCGCTGGTGCCGAAGAACATCATCGGCTGCAAGCGGCTGTGCGTCGACACCGGCTACTGGGCGACCTTCAACCGGCCGAACGTGACCCTGGTCGACATCAGCGACGAGCCGATCGAGCGCATCACGCCGACCGGCCTGCGCGCCAAGGGAGAAGACTTCACCTTCGACTGCCTCGTTCTGGCCACCGGCTTCGACGCCATGACCGGCGCGCTTCTCAAGGTCGATATCCGCGGCCGGGACGGCGTGACGCTGAAGGAGCGCTGGAACGAAGGGCCCAAGACCTATCTCGGCCTGACGGTCGTGGGCTTTCCCAACCTGTTCATGATCACCGGCCCGGGCAGCCCCTCGGTGCTGACCAACATGCTTCCCTCGATCGAGCAGCATGTCGATTTCATCGCCGACTGCCTCGAGGCGCTGCGCGCCAAGGGCAAGACCGTGATCGAGCCGGTGCCGGAGGCGCAGGAGGAATGGGTCGGCCATGTCGGCGACGTGTCCAACATCACCCTGCGCTCGACCTGCAGCTCCTGGTATGTCGGCGCCAACATCCCGGGCAAGCCGCGTGTGTTCATGCCCTATATCGGTGGCCTGCCGGCCTACATCCAGGCCTGCGAGAAGGTCGTGGCCAACGGCTACGAGGGCTTCGCGCTGGCCTGAGGGGGCGGCCGAAGCGCCGTGGATTGACGATTGCAGCCGTACCTGCCTAGGGTTAACTCAATGGTTAACTAATGACGGTGCGAGAGTAATGCGGAAGATCCTGACGATCGTCGGAGCCGTCCTCCTGGCGACCATTGCGGTGATCCTGATCTATGCCTGGACGCGGCCGGATTCGTTTCGTGTCGAGCGGTCGACGGCGATGAATGCGCCGCCTGAGAAGATCTTTCCCCACATCGACGGACTGAAGCGCTGGACCGCGTGGTCGCCCTACGAAGGCCGCGACCCGGCGATGAAGCGCGCCTACAGCGGCGCCGAAAGCGGCAAGGGCGCGGTCTACGAATGGGACGGCAACGACAATGTCGGCAAGGGCCGCATGGAGGTCGTCGATTCGACACCGCCGCACAGGGTGGTGATCAAGCTCGACTTCCTGAAGCCCTTCGAAGGTCACAACATGGCCGAGCTGACCGTGGAACCGAAGGGCGGTCAGACGATTGTCACCTGGGCGATGTACGGTCCCAGCACCTTCATGACCAAGCTGATCGGCACTTTCATGGACATGGACGACATGATCGGCCGGGATTTCGCGGCTGGATTGGCGAAGCTGAAGACCGTCGTCGAGAAGTGAAGTCACACTTGTCGAGGAGGATCGGATGAACCGCATGCTGCGCACGCTCGCCGTCGTTCTGGCGCTGGCCCCCGCGGCGGCGCTGGCCCAGGCGCCGACGACACTGCCGCCGGGCGTCTTCGCCGGCGAGCGCGACATCGCGCTTGCGACAGCCGGCACCTATACGCTGGACGAGCAGCACACCGCGGTGATCGTCCGCGTCTCCCATATCGGCTATTCGCAGAGCGTGTTCCGCTTCGACCGTGCCAAGGGCTCGCTCACCTGGGATCCCGCGGCGATCGAGACATCGAAGCTCTCCGCCTCGGTCGAGACGGCTTCGATCACGACCAACGTGAAGGGCTTCGCCGAGGAGCTGGCGGGCAATAACTTCCTGAAGTCCAAGACCTTCCCCGAAGCCACTTTCGTCTCGACGTCGTTCAAGCCGGTCGACAAGACGCGCGGCAAGGTCGAGGGGCAGTTCACCCTGATGGGCAAGACCCGGCCCGTCACCTTCGATGTCCAGCTGGGCGGCGCGGGCAAGGGCTTCGAGGGCAAGCCGCGGATCGGCGTC
>CAIYWM010000199.1 GCA_903929895.1 uncultured Alphaproteobacteria bacterium | reverse complement strand
CGACCTTCGTGGCTTTCGGCGCGGCGCATCTCGGCATCGCCGGTGCCGACGTGCTGATGGAGTTCGACTATCCGGAGATCTACGCCCCGATCGATCTCGGCATCGGCAAGTGCCGGCTGGCCGTCGCCGAGCCGGTCGAGATGGCGGGCAGGGACGATCCGCGCCGCTGGAGCCACGTCCGCATCGCCACCAAGTATCCCGAGGTCACGCGCCGGCACTTCGCCGCGCGCGGCGTGCAGGCGGAGTGCGTCAAGCTGTCGGGCGCGATGGAGCTCGCGCCGTCGCTCGGCCTCAGCCACCGCATCGTCGATCTCGTCGATTCCGGCCGCACCCTGAAAGAGAACGGGCTGGTCGAGATCGAGCACATTGCCGACATCACCTCGCGCTTCATCGTGAACCGCGCCGCTCTCAAGACGCGGCCCGAGCGGGTCGGTCACTGGATCGACCGTTTCCGCGAGGTCGCTGCAGGGGCCGCCCGTGCCGCTTAGGCTCGACGCCTCGGCGCCGGGTTTCGAAAAGGAATTTTCGGCCTTCCTCGGGCGCAATCGGGATACCGACGAGAATGTCGACCGCGTGGTCGCCGGCATCGTGGCCGACGTGCGCGTGCGCGGCGATGCGGCCGTCGTCGATTATACCGCCCGGTTCGACTGGGCAGGAATCACCGCGGCCAACATGCGCATCTCCGACGCCGAGCGCGACGCGGCCGCGGCGCAGGTGCCGGCGGCGCAGCGCGAGGCGCTGATCTTTGCGGCCGGGCGCATCGAGGCCTTCCATCGCGCGCTTATGCCTAAGGATATCGACTTCACCGATTCCACAGGCACGCGACTCGGGGCGCGTTACCGGCCGGTGGATGCGGCCGGCGTCTACGTGCCGGGCGGCACGGCGGCCTACCCGTCCTCGGTGCTGATGAACATCGTGCCGGCCAAGGTCGCGGGCGTGGGCCGGATCGTCATGGTGGTGCCGACTCCGGGCGGCACGCTCAATCCGCTGGTCATGCTGGCGGCTGCAATCGCCGGCGCCGACGAGATCTGGCGCATCGGTGGCGCGCAGGCGGTGGCGGCGCTCGCCTACGGCACGGAATCGATCAGGCCGGTCGACAAGATCACCGGGCCGGGCAACGCCTATGTCGCGGCCGCCAAGCGCCGCGTGTTCGGCCAGGTCGGCATCGACCTGATCGCCGGCCCTTCCGAAATCCTCGTGGTGGCCGACCGTCACAGCGATCCGGCCTGGATTGCCGCCGACCTGCTGTCGCAGGCCGAGCACGATCCGTCCTCGCAGTCGGTGTTGATCGCCGACGATGCGGCCTTCGCCGATGCCGTCCTGCGCGCCGTCGAGGCCGAGCTGAAGACGCTTGCCCGTGCCGAGATCGCCGCGGCGAGCTGGCGCGACAATGGCGCCGTGATCCTGGTGCCGGACTTCTCCGCCGCGCCGCCCATCGTCGACGCCATCGCCGCCGAACATGTCGAGCTGGCGATGGAGATGGCGGAGGCCGAGGCGCTGTCGCAGAAGATCCGTCATGCGGGCGCGATCTTCCTCGGCCGCCACACACCCGAGGCGATCGGCGACTATGTCGCCGGCACCAACCATGTGCTGCCGACCTCGCGCGCCGCGCGCTTCTCCGGCGGGCTGGGTGTCTCCGACTTCCTGAAGCGGACTTCGCTCGTCGCCTGTACGCCGCAGTCGCTGGCCGCCCTTGGCCCTTCCGCCGTGGCGCTCGCCGAAGCCGAAGGGCTCGGTGCCCATGGCCGTTCGGTATCGCTCCGGCTGGGGCGCTAGCAATGCCGGCCGGGACGACCGACAAGACGCGGCGCATCGTCGACGTCGTTCTGGACGAGGAATCGGTCGCCCGCCGCGCGCCCGAAGTCGAGCACGAGCGGGCGGTCGCGCTGTTCGACCTGATCGAGGAGAACGACTTCCATCTGGTCGGCAGCCAGTCCGGCCCCTATCGCCTGCGCATCGGCATCTTCGAGCAGCGCCTGGTGTTCGACGTGCGCAACGAGGCCGACGAGAAGCTGCGCGACATCGTCCTGTCGCTGACCCCGTTCCGCAAAGTCGTGAAGGACTACTTCCTGATCTGCGAGAGCTACTACGCCGCCATCAAGAAGCTCGGCCCGTCGCAGATCGAGGCGCTGGACATGGGTCGGCGCGGCCTGCACGACGAGGGCTCGGACCTGTTGCGCGAACGGCTCGAGGGCAAGATCGAGGTCGATCACGACACGGCCCGGCGGCTGTTCACGTTGATCTGCGCCCTGCACATCAAATCGTGAGCGGGCAGGGGCGATGATCGGACTGCCGTCCAGCCTGCTCTTCGCCTGCAGCGAGAATTCCGTCCGGTCGCCGATGGCCGAGGCGTTGGCCAAGCGGCTCTACGGCCACAGGGTCTACATCGATTCGGTGGGCGTGCGCGCGAGCGAGGTCGACGGGTTCGCTGTCGCCGCGCTCGACGAGATAGACATCGACGTCCACCGCCACCACGCCAAGACGTTCGACGACGTCGATGCCGCGTCGTTCGAGCTGATCGTCACGCTGTCGCCGGAAGCGCATCACAGCGCGCTCGAATTCACCCGCGGGACGGCGACCGAGGTCGAGTACTGGCCGATGCCCGACCCCAGCGCCGTGGAGGGATCGCGGGAGATGCGGCTCGATGCCTACCGCCACACCCGCGACCAGGTCCTGGCCCGACTGAAGGCGCGCTTCGGCATACCGATCACACCTTCGGTCTGACTGTCTCGATCTACTGCTGTGCGACGTGCCCCGCGGGGTCGACCTTGATCATGTAGTAGGTGTCGCCCTTGAGAGCCTGGCCCTGCCAGCTTCCATCGTTGTTGCGCAACAGCAGGGTGACGCCGTTGTAGCCAGCATCGTGGATCTGCTGTCGGGCGATGGCGCCCTCGGCCGTCGGGGTCCAGTTGGGCGCCGTCGTCGGCGTATGGACGTTGTTGGGTTCCGTACCGGGTTCGCGACCGGTCGGCACGCCTTGCGCCTGGACGCCACTCGTCGCGAGGACCGCGGCGCCGACCAGTGAGACTGCAAGCAATGTCCGGTTCATGATGTCTCTCCTCGGGTGCGAGGCGCTGCCACACTGGAGCGCCTTCGCCCGGGATCATTTCCGAACCGAATTATGGGTGGATCGTGGCGGTCTCGCGCAAGTGCGTGCAGGCGAGCCTCCCGCTTTGCGCAAGCGCCTGTAAGGACGGCGTCAGCGTGTGCTGTCGGATCCCGCGTACCAGGCCGCGCGATGCGAGCTGTGACGCGGCACCGGCAGGTTGACGAGGTCCATGAACACCGAGGCGCCGCCATCGGCGCCCGCGAGGTCGCCCTCGAGCACGTCGACGTCGAAGGTCAGCCTGTCGCCTTCCAGCTTCGGCGACTTCAGCGTGACGACGGCATCGACGACGCTGGCCTTCGACTTGTTCAGCACCGACACCGTGGCATTGGGCGGATCCTTGGCGAACGAGTTGGGCGCCTTCAGCGTCCACTCCTCGAGCACGTGCGGCAGCATCGCGTGCCCGGCCGAGCGCACCGGGCGGTCGGCGAACACGATGACGCTGGGCGCGATGCCTTCGAGGATGAGCTTGTTGTCCTGCAGCTTGGCGCTGCGGGCGTTCAGCACGAACATCGAGGGGATGAGGCGCGGATGGCGCGCCGCGCCGACGACCTTGGGCTGGCCCTGCACCGAGGAGGCGGCGGGCGCGGCCGGTTGGGTCTGCGCGGCGGCGCCGAAGGCGAGGCCGAGCGTGGCGGCAGCGGTCGCGAGGGCGACGGAGAGTCGGAAGGTCTTCATGAGGGTCACCGTGCGGCTCAGTAGCAGGGCAGGAGGGGCGGCTTGCCGCAGCTGGGCGCGTTGTAGCGCTGCTGGTAGCGCGGATCGATGTCGGGCGGAGGCGGTGCGCCGGCCCCGCTATTGGAGCCGCCGCCGGCATACGGATAGGGATTGACGGGCCGGGTCGGCGAGGGGTTGGACCAGCCGCTGAACGTGCTGGTGCCGTCCGGATCGCCGATCGCCGGCGTCTCGCCGCCGGTCGTCTGGCTCTGGCCGTAGTACTGGGCGCCGTGCGAGCCGATGCCGAACCAGATCGTGTCGATGAACACAGAGGCCGGGCCGTCGGCGGCGCCGAGGCTGCCCTCCAGCACGTCGACGTCGAAGGTCAGCTTCTCGCCCTCGAGCTTGGCGGTCTTCAGGGTCACGACCAGATCCGACACGTTGCCGCCGTCCTTGTGGAAGACGGAGACCGTGGCGTTCGGCGGATCCTTGGCGACGCTGCCGGTGCGCCAGATGTCGGCCATGTCTGGCGTCACCATGTGACCGACCGAGCGCTTGGGCCGGCTGGTGAACAAGGTCGCCGTGGGCAATACGCCGTCGAGGACCAGCTTCTGGCCGTCGAGCTTGGCGCCGCGGGCATTGATGACGATCAGGGCCGTCGAATACTGCCGCTTGGCCGGCTTGCCGATCGTCTTCTGGGCCGGATGGCTGATGGCGTTGGGCGGTGCCGCCGGTGCCGGCGGCGCCTGGGCGAATGCCAGGGCCGGCGTCAGGAGCAGGGCGGCCACAAGGCCGGACATGCACGTTGAGTTCATCTTCTGCTGGTCCTTCTTTCCCGGGCGTCCGTAGCCGCGCTCTGTATAGGGGAGGCAGGGTCGCGTGAGAAGGCCGGCCGTCCCCTTCGTCGGCCGCGCCGCCATTGACTTACCCCCTCCTGCGGCCCATTTTCCGGCCGCTTTCCCAGAAATTCACCCCAGCCGGAGGCCGGATGGCCAAAGAAGACTTGATCGAATTTACAGGCGTCGTGGCCGAGTTGCTGCCCAACGCGATGTTCCGCGTGAAGCTCGACAACGACCACGTCATTCTCGCCCACACCTCGGGCAAGATGCGCAAGAACCGCATCCGCGTTCTGGCAGGCGACCGCGTCACCGTCGAGATGACGCCCTACGACCTGACCAAGGGCCGCATCACCTTCCGCTTCAAGTAGGCGTTGCGCGCCTCGCCGATCCCCCCGCTCGTACTGGCCTCCGCGTCTCCGCGACGGCTCGACCTGTTGCGACAGGTCGGACTCGAGCCCGCGACGATCGACCCTGCCGACATCGACGAGACGCCCCGGATGGGCGAGCTGCCGCGTGCCTATGCGCTGCGCATGGCGCTGGCGAAACTCGCCGTCGTGAAGGAGCGTCACGCCAGCGCCCTCGTGCTGGCGGCCGACAGCGTCGTGGTCTGCGGTCGCCGCATCCTGCCAAAGACCGAAGTTGAGGCCGAGGCGCGGGATTGCCTCGCGAGACTGTCGGGCCGCCGCCATCGCGTGCTGGGCGGCGTTGCCGTGGCCGGTCCGGACGGCCGTGTGCGCACGCGCCTCGTCGAGACCATCGTGCGCTTCAAACGCCTCGAGCCGGCCGAGATCGATTCCTATCTCGCGAGCGGCGAGTGGCGGGGCAAGGCCGGCGGCTATGCCATCCAGGGCCGGGCCGCGGCCTTCGTCGCCTTCCTGTCCGGCTCCTACAGCAACGTCGTCGGCTTGCCGCTGTTCGAAACGGTGGCGCTCCTCGAAGCCTCTGCGCCATGAGCCGCGTCGATCGCCTCATCTGCCATGTGCTGCCCACTGCGTTCCTGATGGCCCTGGTCGCCGAAGGTCGGCTGATGGAGCTTCAGGTGGTTCGCCGCGACCGGCCTTCCAGGGTCGAGAGCATCTTCCTCGGCCGCCTTGAGCGCGTGATGCCCGATCTCGATGCGGCCTTCGTCGACATCGGCATCGACCGCGCGGGCTTCCTGCGGGCCGAGGACCTCTCGGGCAGCGACGGCTGGCCGCCGCCCGGCGCGCCGGTTCTCGTGCAGGTGCGCAATGACGGCGAGGGCGACAAGGGTCCGCGCGTGTCGATGAACATCGCCATCAGCGGCCGCTATCTTGTCTACCATCCCAACGGGGCCGGCGTGACCTTTTCCCGTCGCATCGAGGGAGAGCTGGAGCGAGACCGCCTGCGCGGCCATGTCGAGGGCCTGCTGGACGGCGGGATCGTGCTGCGCACCGCCGCCGCGGGCGCCGCCGCCGACGTGCTGCAGGCCGACGCCACGCGCGTGCTTGAACGGTGGGAGAAGATCCGGCGCCTGGCGCTCGACGTCGAGCCGCCGGCCGACCTGTCGTCGCGCATCCCGGGCGAGCGCGATCCGATCGCGCGGGCCTTGCGCGATCATGGCGCGGGCCTCGAGGAGGTGATCCTCGACGACCGCGCCCTGGCGCGCACCCTGCAGGACAAGATGGACCGGCTGGGCGAGAAGATCCGCGTCCGCTGGCACAACGGGACGATGCCGGCCTTCGACATCGACGACGTCGCGGGACAGATCGACACCGCGCTGGCCCCACGCATCGTCCTGCAGAGCGGAGTCGAGGTGCTGTTCGAGCCCGGCGAGACGCTGTGCGCCGTGGACGTCGACAGTGCCGGCGCCGGCGGCCGCCAGGGCCGCGCGCCGCGCCGGCCGGTCGACGTCAATCTGGAGGCTGCGCCGGCGATCGCCCAGCAGCTCAGGCTGCGCAACATCGCGGGCGCGGTGGTGATCGACTTCGTCACCATGCGCAGCGCCTACGACCGCGACAAGGTCCAGGCGCTGCTGGCCGAGCATCTGGCGAGCGACCCGGTGCCCACCCAGATCTACGGCTTCACCCGCCTCGGCCTGTTCGAGTTGACCCGCGCCCGGCGCGGCCCGACCCTGGCGGCCCAGCTCGAAGCGCTGGAAAAGAGCGATGACTGACCGAACCCCGCCGCTGCGCGCCGTGCGCATCGAACCGAAATGCCCGACCTGCGGAAAGCCCGCAGACCCCAAGTACAAGCCGTTCTGCCGCAAGCGCTGCGCCGACATCGACCTCGGCCGCTGGCTGAAGGAGGGCTACCGCGTGCCGACCGACGAGGCGCCGGGTGAGGAAGATCTCGACGAGAGGGGCAGCGGCGCGTCTGGACAGCAGCGCTAGCCCGTCCTATAAGCCCGGCCGCCAACGAACGATGTGCCCAGGTAGCTCAGTTGGTAGAGCATGCGACTGAAAATCGCAGTGTCGGTGGTTCGACTCCGCCCCTGGGCACCATTCGCCAAATTCCCTTTTGATATCAAAGGGTTGTTTCCGGCCCTCGTGACGAGGGCCGTTTATCCGTTCGCGAGCTGTTCGTGTTCGCCTGCTAGAAGGTTGATGGCCCGTTTACCCTAGCCAGATCGCGGTAGTGTCCTAACTTGAATTCCCGCTCAATGAGCGACGCGAGATCCAAGCGTTATGGCGTGCGGGATTAACGTTACGTAGGGACTTCGCTGGAATCTCTATGGCCTTAGCCGGCCGGATGCTGTCGCCGCTCGTCCATTGGGTCGAGGTCGTGCAGTTTCTCATCCTTTAACGTTCGCGTTCGGAACAATCGACGTAAATGCTGGACTATCAGCCGGTTCTTCGGCGCTCGCTAAGCTTGACCAGCATCCCGTCAGCCTCGGCCTCGCGGTCGAAGTCACGGGTGTAGCGGTTCAACTCCTTGTCAGTGACCCAGCCGAAGATCGTCTTCAGCGCAAAGGTGTTCGGGATCAGGTCGCGATGATTTCGCAGCCACCAGTGGGTGGCTGCCTTGCGCATGCCGTGGGCGCTCAACCCCTCGGGCAGACCAGCTTCCCGCCGCCACTTACGCACGCGATTGCCGAAGCTCGCGGCGGATTGATAGGGGCGGTCGAACTCGGAGTGGATGAAGGTAAAGCGGTCGACCGGCAGCTCTTCGATCAGCGCGTGCAGTTCTGGCACCAGCGGGACGACAGCGGGATCGGGCCGTCCCTCGCGGAAGGAGCTATCATCGCCCTTGGCGGGAATATAGGTCAGCACCCGGCCGTGTTGCGTGCTCTTGATCAT
>CAIYWM010000198.1 GCA_903929895.1 uncultured Alphaproteobacteria bacterium | reverse complement strand
GCCGCAGACGCAGGCCGCCGCCTTGCTCGCCGTTCTCGAGCAGCTCTCCCGGTCGCAGTATTTGCCGGCCGAGGAACTTGCGGCGGTCCGCCGACCGCAGGTTGAGGCCCTGATCGACCATGCATTCGCTTACGTGCCATTCTGGAGGGAGAGGCTCTCCGCAGCGGGCCTCGACCCGGACTCGCGGCGAGCATCATCGATCGACACGACCGAATGGGACCGACGATGGGCGTCGTTGCCGATCCTCACCCGTGCCGCCGTCCAGTCTCTGGGCAGTTCGCTCCACGCCTCGCAACTTCCGCCGGGCCACGGCGGCTTGGGTGAGAGCTTGACCTCCGGATCGTCCGGACGGCCGGTACGCATCCTTCGCAGCACGCTCGATCACTTCTACTGGCAGGTGTTCCAACTTCGCGAGCACGTGTGGCGCGGTCGCGACATATCGGGGAGCTTTCTGTCGATTGTCCGAGACGACGGGCGGGATGGCCCGGACGACGCGAGTCACGTCCGCAGGTATGAGAACTGGGGGCCGCCCATGGCCACGGTCTGGCCCACGGGGCCGAGCTTCCTCCTCGACTACCGGGCCCCGATCGCCGCCCTGATCAAGGCAATCTGCGACATCGCTCCGGACTACGTCTGCACGCTACCAACGCTGCTGCTCGAAATCCTGCGTCGCGCCCGACTGGAGCGGATCACGCTGCCTCCCCTCAAGGAGGCGATCGTGGTGGGCGGTGCAAGTCCACCGGAACTCGCCGCCCTCTGCCACGACGTCTGGAACGCGCCGCTGGCCCGTACCTACACGGCAGCCGAAGCGGGCGCCATCGCCTACCAGTGCCCCGAGGAAGGCCGCTGGCATGTTCAAGCAGAGAAGTCGATCGTCGAGGTGCTCGACGACTCCGGGCGACCATGCGCGGCGGGTGTCACCGGCCACGTGGTCCTCACCCCGCTGCACAACTTCGCCATGCCACTGCTGCGGTATGAGATCGGCGACCTCGCCACGGTGGGAGCAGGCCTCTGCGACTGCGGTCGCACGCTGCCGGTTCTTGAAGACATCCCTGGCCGGGCAAACGACCTCATGATGTTGCCGTCGGGCGAGCTCCGCCCCCCATACTATGGCTACCAGGCCGTGATGGAGGTGCGGGCGATTCTGCAGCACCAGTTTGTCCAGATCGCCCCTGACCACGCCTGTTTCCGGCTGGTCGTGGCCCGACCGCTCACACCCGACGAGGAACGCCACGTGCAGTCGGTCGCCACCCAAGCCCTCCGCGAAGGCTTACGGGTCACGCTTGAATACGTTCCGGAGATTACCAGGGGGCCCGGTGGGAAATACGCAGAGTTTCAGCGACTGTTTCCCTTGCCGGGACGATAACCCGCGATCAACGGCCGCCCGCTTTCCAGCCTACGCCAACGCCACGCCCAGAATGCCGACATTGCCGTTTCTGGGAAGTGTCACCGAGACGAGTGTCTTGCCCGCTGGGATGGCGTAGTTGTAGCCATAGACGAAGACGTCTTGTTTGCTCTGTGTGTTGCCCACCTGGTTGACCAGATTGGTGACGGCCACCAGTGACTCGTTCGCCGAGGCGAGCGCGAATCCCGACGGCGGCGGGTTGTTGTTGCTGCCGTTGCTGTTTCGCCAGTCGGTAAAGGACTGCACCCAGGGGCTGGTTGAGCCATCCGAGAACTTCATCGTGAACTGCTGATTGGACTGGGTGCCGTTGGCTCCGGCACCAATCAGAAGCAGGTTTGTGTAGCCCGCGCTGTACGCTGCCAGCGTCTGCCCCTGAGCCTGCAGGAAGTTGTTGTTGCCATCACGGTTATTGGACTGGCTGTAGTTACTGGGAGCGGGCCCAAGGTTGAACGTCGCACCTCCCCAGGTGATCTGCCGGTAGGCAAAGTTCTTCTCGTTTGGTCCGCCGATCCCCAGACCGAGCGTCGTGCCGTTG
>CAIYWM010000197.1 GCA_903929895.1 uncultured Alphaproteobacteria bacterium | reverse complement strand
CTCTCATCTTTTTTGCTGGAAGCGCGCCTGGAATTCTCTCGGCAAGGCCTACCCGGACGTCGAACTCGTGTTTTTCGCCGCGCGGGGAACCCAACTGGAGTGCGGTGAACCGCAGGGTGACCGGCTCGTCTTCAAGAACGAGGAGGTCGCGCGGTGGATCGAGACCACCTCTGGCGGCCGACGCGAGCTGGTGCCTGCCGACTACGACGCGCTTTGCGTCGTGGGCCTGGGATGCGGGGTGAGGACCGTCACCGGACTCTACTCGAGATGGCGGGCCGATTCTCACAAGGGAGAGGAGGGCAGGTTTCAGCTGGTTTCCGATGCCTGTTTCCAGGATACCGTGAGCGACCGGTTGAAGGCCTCAGTGGCAATGGCCCTCGTTGGCAAGCTCCGCCGGATCACCGACAAGGTGATCTGGCTGGCGCCCACCCCTGCCCCCTCCGAAATCATCCTGACGCTGGACAAGTCCCCGGAGGGCATTGAAGTGGCCGCTGCAGCGATCGATGGACCTTCTCTTCGCGCAGCCTATGACGAAGCGTGCCGCAGCCTGGCCGCTGAAAATCTGATCTTGCTGGAGCAGCCCAAGGCGACTCTCGCCTCGCCACTCCTGTCGAAGGATGAATATCGCCTCCCGACCTGGACGAAGCCCGACGTGGATCATTTGAATGACGCCTACGGCAAGATTGTCATTCGGGAATTCCTGTCTCGTTTCCAGCCCTCTCTCGGCGGCCAAAGCGCCGGCGATTCTTTCGGCAGCCTTATGCGTCTTGCCAACCCGCTCGTGGGGGCGCTGCGGAACAAGGTTTTGCAATTGTCGATTCGCAGAAGCTCGAAACGCTGAATGCAGAGAGGTGAAGGGCAGGCTACGCCTCGACTGATCGCCTCACGCGCAAGGAAAGGAGCCCAGCGTGGCCAGACTCGTCTTCGGCATGAACCAGTCGCTGGACGGCTATGTCGACCATATGTCGTTCGGGCCGAGCCCGGCGCTCTTCCGCCATTTCATCGAAGAGGCGGAGGCGCAGGCGGGCAGTGTCTACGGCCGCCACGTGTACGAGCTGATGCGCTACTGGGACGACGATCAGCCCGACTGGGATGACGAGCGACGCGCCTTTGCAGCGGCGTGGCGGCGGCAGCCGAAATGGGTGGTCTCGCGCTCGCTGGACTCGGTCGGCCCCAACGCCACGCTCATCCGGGGCGATCTCGAGCACGCGATCCCCAGGCTGAAGGCCGAGCGCGAGGGCGAGATCGAAGTCGCCGGCCCGACCCTGGCGCAAAGCCTCACCGGACTCGGCCTGATCGACGAGTACCGGATCTACCTGCACCCGGTCGTGCTCGGGCACGGCACACCCTACTTCGGCGGCCCCCGGCCGCCGCTTCGCCTCATGACCCATGACCGGATCGGCGAGGACGTGATCAGGCTGACCTACGTTCCCGCCTGATCTCCCGTCGGCCGCCTACGCCGCGATGGAAGCGCGGGCTTTGCCGATCATCAGCGCGGCGCGGGCGGCTTCGCGGCCCTTCTCGACGAAGTGCGCCCGGAAGATGCCGTTGTGGTGGTCGGTCTCCTGATAGTGATGCGGCGTCAGCGACACCGACAGGACGGGCACACCCGTATCCATCCCGGCGCGCATCAGCCCGTCGACGACGGCCTGGGCGACGAAATCGTGACGATAAATTCCGCCATCGACCACGAAGGCGGCAGCGGCCACCGCCGCATACTTGCCGGTTGCCGCGAGGTCGCGTGAGAACAACGGCAACTCGAAAGCCCCCGGCACATCGAATACGTCCACCTGCTCGGCGGGAATCAGTTCGAGGAATCCATCGAGCGCGCGGTCGACGATGTCGGCGTGCCACCTGGCTTTGACGAAGGCGTAGCGGGTGTGTGTCATGGCAATCTCCTTTGGCGAACAGACACGTCACCCAAGGCGATCACGCGCGAGCCTGCTGCTCCACAAGAGCAGCGGGACACACGTTCTCTTTCATCCGGACTATGACCGTCGGCTCAGGCCTCGCACCTGATCTGCTGACCCTTCCTTGCGGAAGGCGCTCGCGGGCTCGCAGCTCGCGCTGCATACCGCCGGTAGGGAGTTTCACCCTGCCCTGAGAACGCGAAAACCATAAGGGCAGTCCCGGAAGCTGGCAATCTTCCGGAAGCACCGCCCCATCGGGCCGGAAGCGCCGCGTCAGGCGGGACCGGCTCGTCGCGCTTCGTCGGTCAGCCAGCGCCGGTAGAGGTCGACGGCGCGGCCATTGGCGCCGCCCCGGCGCGCGACGACCTGGAAGCAGCGGCTGCTGCGTCGGCGGAAGGCGAAGGGACAGACCAGGCTGCCGTCGGCGATTTCGGCGGCGGCCAGCGTCCGCATGCCGACCGCGACACCGATCCCTTCGGCGGCCGCCTGGAAACTGAGGTTGAGCGTCTCGAACTCCGGCCCGCGTCCGGGATCGACCGCCTTCAGGGCGCGGACGACAGCGGGGCTGACTGGCGAGCGTGCGAAGGCATCGAGCCACTGGCGCCATTCGGCGGGCAAGGGCCGCGAGTGGATCAGCACCTGGCGGGCCAGCCGTTCGACGCGCTGCACGTCCGTGCGGCACCCGTCGAACGTTCCCGGCGCACTGACGGCCACGATCTCGATGTCGAGCAGCTTCTCGCAGACCGTGCCCGCGGGCGGCGCGGCGAGGTCGCCCTCCGCGCCCAGCCGGATCGCGATGTCGGTGCCGTCGTCGCGGCAAAAGTCGACATCCGTCAGCGACGTCGCGATCTGGACATCGATCTCCGGATGGCGATCGAAGAAGCGGCTCCAGCGCGGCAGCAGCCAACGCGCCGCGAAGGTCGGATAGCAGGCGACGACAATGCGGTTGGGATTGCGGCTGCCGACCAGCCGTCGCGTCGCGGCCTCGACCGCGGTCAACGGCCCCGACACATCGCGCAGATAGAGTTCGCCCTGCGCCGTCAGCACCAGGCCATGCGCGGTGCGCTCGAGCAGGCGAACGCCGAGATGCTCCTCCAGCTTGCGGACCAGCCGGCTGACCGCGCCCGGCGTCACGCCCAGCCGGTCGGCAGCGCGAGAGAAACTCAATTCATGGCCTGCCTGGACGAAGCTTCTCAAGGCATTGAGAGGGGGAAGATCGTCCGGCATTCGGGATCCCTGTTTTGATTTTATCTCAAATCATGGGTCGATTTAATCGTTTGCCCGTGCGGCCGTCCAGCGGCGAGTGTTCCGCCAAAGAGCCAGGAGGAACGCATGGACACGCATATGGACGCCCCCAGGGAAACTCCGGGGGACACCCGGGGATCGAGCGCGCGCCACGGGTCGGATCACATCGGCGGCGACAGCCGGGATCTCAATTTCTTCCAGGCCGATGGCGGCCTGCGCGATCTGCTGCGCCTCTATCTCGGCGCGGAGGAGCAGGTCCATTTCTGGCCGCACTTCGACCGGCTGGGCGCACTCGCCGGCGGCGATCTGGATCGCTGGGCCGACCAGGCCGACAAGCATCCGCCGGTGCTGCACAACCGCGACCGCTTCGGCCGCGACGAGCAATGGATCGAGCATCATCCGGCCTATCACGAGATGGAAAGGATCGGCTTCCACGAGTTCGGCCTTCACGCCGCACCCCATCGCCCCATCCTCGGCTGGCCGACGGGCGTGTCCCCCCTGGTCAAGTTCACCCTGCACTATCTCTTCTCGCAAGCCGAGTTCGGCCTGATGTGTCCGCTGGCCGTCACCGAGCTCGCGGCCATGCTGGTGCTGCGCTACGGCTCCGAGGAGCTGCGCGAGAAGTACGGGCGGCGCATGATTTCGCTCGATCCCGCCGAACTGATGCAGGGCGCGCAGTTCATGACGGAAAAGGCCGGCGGCTCCGACGTCGGCGCCAACGAATTGCGCGCGGTGCCCGACGACGGGCACTGGCGCCTTCATGGCGAGAAGTGGTTCTGCTCCAACGCCGGTTGCGACGTCGCCGTGCTGCTGGCGCGGATCGACGGCGACCCGCCGGGAACGGCCGGCCTGACGGCGTTCGTGGTGCCGCGCGACCTCGACGACGGATCGCGCAACGCCTATCGCATCGTGCGGCTGAAGGACAAGATGGGCAGCAAGTCGCTGGCCAGCGGCGAGATCACCTACGATGGCGCGCTCGCCTACATGCTGGGCGACCGCCGCCAGGGCATCAAGATCCTGCTCGACCAGGTGAACATGTCGAGGCTCTCGCACGGCATGCGCGCCGCGGCGACGATGCGGCGCGCCTGGCACGAGTCGCTGGCCTTCGCCCGTTCACGGACGCTGTTCGGCAAGCCCGCGCTGCGCCAGCCCCTGATGCGCCGGCAACTCCTGCAGGTTCTGATCCCGGCCGAGCAGGCGCTTTCCACGTCGTGCTACGGCGCCGATGTCCTGCGCCGCAGCGAGGAAGGCTCGAACACCGCCGCGCAGCTCCTGCGCATCATCACGCCGGTCATCAAGATGCGCAGCAACCGCGACAACGTGCAGGCGACCGCCAAGGCCATCGAGGTCCGCGGCGGCAACGGGGTGATCGAGGACTGGGTCAACTCCCGCCTGCTGCGCGATTCCTTCATTCCCGTGCTGTGGGAGGGCACCAGCATCATCAATTCGATCGACGTCGTGCGCCGCGCCATCGCCAGGTCGCAGGCACAAAGCGCGCTGCGCGCGGAGCTGCACCGGCTGCTGGCGGAAGCCGAGGGCGTCCCCGCCGCCTATCGCGACCGCCTCGCGGCGCTCTGCGACCGCACGATCGACTATGCCGAGAGCGTCGCCGCCCATCCTGACTCGGAGAAGTATGCGCGCCTCGCCACGAGCGCGCTCTATCACGTCCTGTCGGCCGTCCTGCTGGCCTGGGAAGGCAGTCGCCTCGGCCGCGACGGGGGCGACGCCCGCCGACTCCTGATGTCGCGCTTCGTCGTGGAGCATCGCCTCGATCCGCAACCGGCGCTGTCGATCCCCGCGGACGCCTGGGAGGACGAGGCCGGGGAATGGCTGCTGGGCGAGGCCCCCGTGCCGCTCGCCCGCGCGGCAGCCCTCGTCGCGAACGGCACGGCCTGAAACCAACAAGCAGGAGGAGGAGGAAACAATGAAGAAAATAATGATGCTGCTGCTCGCCCTCGCACTGGCCATCCCCGTTGCGGGTGCGGGCCGGGCGGACGCGCAGACCTACCCCGACCGGCCGGTGCGGCTGATCGTTCCCTTCCCGCCGGGCGGTGCGACGGACGTGAACGCCCGCATCCTCGCGGCCGAACTCAGCGCCACCCTCAAGCAGCCATTCGTCATCGACAACCGTCCCGGCGCATCGGGCACGATCGGCATCGACATGGTCGCGAAATCCGCGCCCGACGGCTACACGCTGGGCGTGAGCGGCGTCGGCCCGACGGCGATCCTGCCGATCATCGACCCGAAGCTGCCGTACAATCCGGCCCGCGACCTCGATATCGTGGCCGGCCTCGGCCGGATCGACTTCGTGCTGGTGGCGCGCCCCGGCTTGCCGGTCGCCAACCTCACCGAACTGATCGCCTACGCGAAGGCCAATCCCGGCAAGGTGACCTATGCCACGGCCGGCGTGGCCGGCCCGCAGCAGCTTCAGATGGAGCATCTGGGACTGCTGGCCGGCATCAAGTTCTTCCTCGTCCCCTTCCCCGGAGACGCCCCGGCGACGGCGGCCGTCGTATCGGGCGACGTCGACATCGCCCTGATGGGCATCGCCACCGGCATTGGCCTGGTCAAGGGCGGCAAGCTGAAGGTCCTCGCGATGGCCGGCAGCGAGCGCAGCCCGACCCTGCCCGACCTCGCGACCGTGGCCGAGCAGACCGGCTTCACGGAATTCACCGGCTATACGTGGAATCTCCTGGTGGCGCCGAAGGGTACGCCCGCGGCGGTCATCGCCCGGCTGAATGCGGCGGTTGCCGAAGCCGCCGGCAAGCCCGAGGTTCAGGCCAAGCTGGACGCGCTCGGCATCCGCCCCCTTCCCGGCTCCGCCGGGAAGTTTTCCGATTTCGTCGCAAGCGAGACCGCCAAGAACAGGCGCGTAATCGAAGCGACGGGCATTCGCCGAGAGTAGGCTTCGGCCCCTACTTCTTCTCGACGTTCCAAAGCGCCAGGGCGGGCGACGGCAGCAGGCCGGAGGCCTTGCGGCCGACGGCCGTCGGCGTGGTGAACTGGCCGAGCGGCGCGTGCGTCGGATACACGGCGGTGCGCGCCTGGACCTCGGCGGCGATTTCCTTCTGCTTCGCCGGGTCGGTCTCCTTGGCGAAGGCATCGCGCAGCTTCTCGAGTTCGGGATCGCACGGCCAGCCGAACGTCGCCTTGTCGCAGGACGCGTTGAGGAACGCGGCGGCCACCGGGTCGAGCACGTCGACGGCAGCCCAGGAGGTGAAGAAGGCGCTCCAGCCGCCGGCGTTCAGCGGATCCTTCTTGGCGCGGCGCCCGACCAGCGTCTGCCAGTCCATCGACTGCAGGTCGACCTTGAAGCCGGCCTTCTCGAGCTGCGGCTTGGCCACGGTGGCCAGGTTGTTGTGTCCGGCGATGTCGGTCTGGTGCATCAGCACGATCGGCGTGCCGTCGTAGCCGGCCTCGGTCAGGAGCTGCCTCGCCTTGACGGCGTTGCCCGCGAGCTTGTCTTCCCAGCCCCGAATCGTCTCCAGCGGCGAGCTACAGGGGAACAGCGACTTGCACTCCTTGTAGAACTCGGGATTGCCGACATTGGCGTCAAGGAAATCCTTCTGGTTCAGCGCATAGAGCACGGCCTGCCGGATCTTGGCGTTGTCGAACGGCTTGTGCAGCACGTTGAAGCGCATCGCGTACTGGCGGCCGGCCTGGTTCACGACCTGGATCTTGATGCCCTTCTCCTTCTGGATCAGCGGCAGCAGGTCGGGCGGCACGATCTCGATGAGATCGACCTCGTCGTTCAGCAGCGCGTTGACCTGCGTCTGCGTGTCCGGGATCCAGACCCATTCGACGCGATCGACCTTCGCCACCTTGCCGCCCGCGAGGCCGGCCGACGGCTCGGCGCGCGGCTTGTAGTTGGCGTTCTTGAGATAGACCGCCTTCTCGCCGGGCTTCCACTCGTCCTTCTTGAAGATGAACGGGCCCGACCCCGTGGTGTCGGTGATCTGCGTATTGGGATCGGTGTCGGCGACGCGCTTGGGCATCATGAACGGCACGTTGGAGCCGGGCTTGCCCAGCGTGTTGAGCACGAGGCCGTACGGCTCCTTCAGCACCATCTTTATCGTCTTGTCGTCGGGCGCCGACAGCTCCGTCACGTAGGACATCAGCTTCTGGCCCATCGCGTCCTTGGCCCCCCAGCGCTTGAGCGAGGCGACGCAGTCGGCGGCCGTCACCGGCGCGCCGTCGTGCCAGGCCAGTCCGTCACGCAGCGTGAACGTCCAGGTGAGCTTGTCGGGCGACGTATCCCACTTCTCTACCATCTGCGGCTTGACCTGCAGTTTGTCGTCGAGCGCAAACAGCGTGTCGTAGATGAGATAGCCGTGGTGCTGGGTGATCAGCGCCGTGGTCCAGACCGGATCGATGATCTTGAGGTCGGAATGAAGCGCGAGCTTGAGCGCAGGCTGTTGCGCGAAGGCGGGGGCGGCAAACGGAACCACCGCGGCCGCGGCAGCGAGCGCGAACATGAAACGACGACCGAACTTCAGCATGAAAACTCCTCAACTCCTGCCCGTCCCCGGCGGACGCGAGAATAGGGCCCTCGCCTCGTTCGCGCGAGCCGCCAGACGCTCGATTTCCCAGAAAGAACGATCAGTCGCCCTGCGCGATATCCAGAAGCGCCTGCCAGTCCACGAGCTTCACCCGGGGCCGTCCCTGGGCGGCGCCGGCGGCTACCTCGGCCTTGTCGATGCGGCGCCAGCCCTCTGCATCGACGCAGAGCGGTAGGATGTCGGGGCCGCTCTTGGGATCGCGGTCCTCGAGGTAGTCGATCACCTGCTTCGCCACGGCATGGCTGTCGGCGCGATTGGTCGGGATGGTGCCGCTGGGACCGCGGCGCGCCCAGCCAACCGGGAAGACGCTATCGGCCTGCGGGAAGGCCTCGCCGGTATAGCCGATGCAGGTGACGACCAGGTCGGCGGCCACCGGACCCGTCGAGAGTTCGAGCGTGCCGGGGCGGATCGCCGTCGGCACGGCATGGAACCGGAAATGCACCGTCACCGGCTTCTCGCCCGGCGTCTGCGCTGCGAAGCGCTTCAGGGTCTCGATGTTCTTGGCCTTGCGCAGCCGCTCCGGCGTCGGGTCGCTGGCCGGCGCCTCGGCCTCCAGGACGCTCGCATCGGCGACCGCGACGGCGCGTGCCAGCCGGCCCATCTCGGCCAGCTCGTTGGTGGTGAAGGAGGCCTCCCCGGCGCCACGGCGGCCGATCACGTGGATGTCGGTGAGGGGCGCCGCGGCGATCGCCGCACCCGCCTCGGGCAGGATGTCGGACTTGGCCATCTCCTCAGGCGCCTTGGCCAGCAGCCGCGCCACGTCGAGCGCCACGTTGCCGTTGCCGATCACCGCCACGGATTTCACGGCGGAGAGATCGGGACCGCCGCGGAAGTCGGGATGGCCGTTCAGCCAGGCGACGAAGCGCCACGAGCCCCAGACATGCGGCAGATCCTCGCCGGGAATGCCGAGCTTGCGGTCGACCACCATGCCGGTGGCGACGACGACCGCGTCGTAGGACTGGATGACCTCGTCCCAGGACAGGTCGCGCCCGATCTCGATGTTTCCAGCGAAGCGCAGGTCCGGCTGGGCGAGCAGCCGGTCGAACTGGCGGACCACGGCCTTGGTCCCCTGGTGGTCGGGGGCGACGCCCGCCCGCACCAGGCCGAACGGCGTCGGCAGGCGATCGATGATGTCGATGCGAAGGTCGGGCCGGCCGCGCAGAAGCCCGTCCGCGGCATAGAAGCCGGACGGGCCGGCGCCGATGATGGCAACCCTGTGAGTCATGACGGCCCGCTTAGCATATGATGGGGGCATGGCTAAATACGCAAAACTCCGACAGCTCGGGCACGAAACGCCCCTCCCCGCCTCGCCCGCCGAGGCCCTCCTCGAGACGGTGCCCAACCCGCACCCGGGCACGCTCTATCTCGCGCGCTTCACGCAGCCGGAATTCACCTCGCTCTGCCCGGTGACCGGCCAGCCCGATTTCGCGCACCTCGTGATCGACTATGTGCCGCGCGCGAAACTGGTCGAGAGCAAGTCGCTGAAGCTCTATCTCAACAGCTTCCGCAACGAGGCTGCCTTCCACGAGGATTGCACCGTGGGCATCGGCAAGCGGCTGGTGAAGGAGCTGGCGCCGCGCTGGCTCAGGATCGCGGGCTACTGGTATCCGCGCGGCGGCATGCCGATCGACGTGTTCTGGCAGACCGCCCTGCCGCCCAAGGGCCTGTGGCTTCCCGACACCGGCGTCGCGTCCTATCGCGGCCGGGGATAATGGCCAAGCTGCCGCCCCGCCCCAAGCGGCCGCCCAAGCCGGCGACGGCGCGCGAGTTGCGGGACGCGATCGCGGCCAAGGCACTGGAACTCGGCTTCGACGCCGTGGCCTTCGCGCCCGCGCAGCTGTCGCCCGAGGCGCGGCAGCAGCGCAGGGAGCGGATGGCCACGTTCCTCGAACGCGGCTTCCAGGGCGACATGGGCTGGCTGGTCGACCGCGCCGAGCAGCGCATCGATCCCGCGACCCTGTGGCCCGAAGCGCGCACCGTCGTGTCCGTGGCGCTGAACTACGGGCCGGCGAGCGATCCGCGCGACGTGTTGCAGGAGCGCGAACGCGGCGCGGTCTCGGTCTATGCGCAGGGCCGCGACTATCACGACGTGATGAAGAGCCGGCTGAAGCAGCTCGGCCGCT
>CAIYWM010000196.1 GCA_903929895.1 uncultured Alphaproteobacteria bacterium | reverse complement strand
TGTCCCGGTCGTTCAAGCCCAGGATCGCTTCATGGACTGTTCGGCAATTTCTGCGGAGGCCCAGTCGAACTCCCAGCGCATCCAGGAACTCGGTTCGGAAGAAGGTGGCAAGGTCGCCCAGAACGTTGCGGCAGGTGTTGCCGGGCTGTTCATCCCGGTCCTGTGGTTTGCCATGGATTTCCAGGGCGCGGCGGGTAAGGAAGTCTCGGCTCTTCAGTCACGCCAGCAGTATCTGGCGACGATGGCTGATCAGAAGGGCTGCGCTGTTGCTCCGCCAGCAAACACGGCCGCGGCGCCTGCAGTGGCCATTGCTCCCGTACCGCAGTTGGCGAAGTAGAAGCAGGACGTGCTTCGCCACTACAACGGAGCACAACATGCGCGTGCCCTACTATCTCAAGGTCGGGAGACTACTCTTGGCCGTTCTGAGCGCTGGCCCATGTCTCCCGAGCAGTTGGTCGCGCCTCAATCATCATGCGGGAGATGTTTGAATGGGTGGCGAGTTCCTCAACCGTGTCGGCGGAGAGCGGATATCGGCGCGGCAGTTCGACGAGCTGATTGGCTTGGCTCGCGGTATCGGGGCAGACGGCATGCTGAACCAGAGCGAGGTCGAGTTCCTGCAGAAGTGGCTCAACGGATTCGACAATCGGAATGATGGCCGATTGTCGCGCGGAGGCCGTTCCCGATGACCTGTTCATCAGCAAAATGCCGCGGCCTCTCAAAGGCTACTGCATGGACTTCAACGACCTGCCGAGCGGCTACGGCACCAAGGCGCCGGGCCTGATCTAGCCGGCCGACCCGTCCATCACGATGGCCACGCGGCCGGTGACGCTGCGCTCCAGGAGCGCGCGCATCGCCTGCGCGGCGTCGGAGAGGGCGAAGGTCCGGTCGACGTGGGGGCGGCAGAGACCCTGTTCGCACCAGCCGCGGATGCGCTCCGCCAGGGCGAAAGTGCGCTCCGCTTCCTCGAAGCGCGCATCGTGCGGGCTCCAGCCGACATAGTAGCCGTAGTTGAAGCCCATCACGGCCAGGGTCTTCACCAGCAGGATGTTGGCCGGGACCTGGGGAATCGTGCCGCTGGCGAAGCCGATGGGACAGATGCGTCCGCCCACCGCCATGCAGCGCAGGGACTGCGTGAAGACATCGCCGCCGACCGGGTCGTAGACCCGATCGACACCGCGCCCGCCGGTGATCCTCAGCACTTCCTCACGGAAGTCTGTCGCGCTGTAGTCGATCACGTGGTCGGCGCCGTGCGCCTTGGCGAACGCCGTCTTGCGCGGGCCGCCTGCGGTGGCGATCACCGTCGCGCCGAGGATCTTGCCGATCTCGACCGCCGCCATGCCGACGCCGCCGGCCGCCGCATGGACCAGCAGCGTATGACCTGACCGCACGTCGAGCGCCTCGGGCCAGGTCAGGGCGCCAGCCGAGGTCGGATAGGAGATGGCGAGCTGGATCGCCTCGACGAAGCCCACGTTGCGAGGCTTGGGGAAGACATTGACCTCATGGGCCACGACTTCCTCGGAAAGTCCGCCCCAGTCGAGAACCGCCACGACTTCGTCGCCGACTTTCACCCGCGTGCAGGCGGGATCGACTTCGGTGACGACGCCGGAGGCCTCGGTGCCGGGCGCGAAGGGGAAGGGCGGTCGCCGCTGGTACTTGCCGGCGATGACAAGGGTCGTGGCGAAGCTGACGCCCGCCGCGCGGATGCGGA
>CAIYWM010000195.1 GCA_903929895.1 uncultured Alphaproteobacteria bacterium | reverse complement strand
TTGCCCTTCCATTTGGGATCGGCGAGGTCCTCGTAGGTCTGAGGGGCGGTGGCAGCCTGCATCTTCTCCGTGTTGAAAGCGAAGACGCGGGCCCGCTTGGAAAAGCCGAACCAGGTGTTGTCGGGATCGCGCAGGTGCGCGGGGATCGCCTTGGCCAGGACGGCCGAGTCGGCCGCCTGCAGGAGCCCCATCTCGCGGGCGCGCTCGATGCGGCCAGCGTCGACCGTGATGAACACGTCGCACGGGCTCTTGTCGCCCTCGGTGCGAAGACGCTGGATGAGCGGATCGGGCTCGGCGTCGACGCGGTTGATCTTGACGCCCGTGAGGTCCGCGAAATTGCCGTACAGGGCCTCGTCGGTCTTGTAGTGGCGGGCCGAGTAGAGGTTGAGCGTTCCGCCCTGAGCCCAGGCCCGGCGGGCGATGAACGCACCGGAGCCAAACGCCAGGCCAGCCTTCACGAGCGCACGTCTCTTCACGTCTTCCTCCGATGCGAGTGAGTATCAATGGCCGGATATCACCCACAGTGCATACTGGCAATCCAAATGCGATTTATTCCCATTAGCCGCACACCAATTTTGTGCAATCACCCCTTTGCGTCGAAAAAGCCGATGTGACTAAAATCTGGGCAGCGACAATTTGGAGGGATTCGTCGTGCTGCTTGCGCAGGTCCTTGCCCGGGTCGTGAGCGAAGGCCAACTGACCATCATCGATGAGGGTGGGCGGTCGCATCAGATCAAGGGCGCAAAAGCCGGTCCCGCGGTAACCATGCGGGTCCACGACTGGTGGACCGGCATCCGCCTTGCCTTCCACCCCCGGCTCGCTTTGGGCGAGGCCTACATGGATGGCCGCCTTACCGTCGAGCAGGGCGACCTCTACGATCTGCTCGACCTCCTCGGACGCAACATGAGCGCCGTCGACTCGACCATCGTGATGCGCTGGTCCTACACGCTCCAGCGGTGGCTACGCGTGCTGGAACAATACAACCCCATCGGCAAGGCCCAGAAGAACGTGGCACACCACTACGATCTCAGGGGCGAACTCTACGACTTCTTCCTTGATGCCGACCGGCAGTATTCCTGCGCCTACTTCAGGACGGGCAGCGAGCCGCTCGAGACGGCACAGGCCGACAAGAAAGCGCATATCGCGGCCAAGCTTCTCCTCAGTCCCGGCCAGAAGGTGCTCGACATCGGTTCGGGCTGGGGCGGCATGGGCCTCTACCTCGCCCGAGCCTTCGACGTCGATGTCACGGGCGTAACCCTCTCGCGCGAGCAGCACGGCGTTTCGAGCCGCCGCGCCATCGACGAGGGCGTCTCGGACAAGGTCCGCTTCAAGCTTCTCGACTATCGCGAGGAGCCGGGTCGCTACGACCGCATCGTTTCGGTCGGCATGTTCGAGCATGTCGGCTCCGCTCACTATCTCGAATACTTCGCGAAGGTGAAGGAGTTGCTGGCGGACGACGGCGTGATGCTGCTGCATTCGATCGGCCGCATGGAGCCGCCGGGCGGCACCAATACCTGGCTCCGCAAGTATATCTTCCCCGGCGGATACTCCCCCGCTCTCTCGGAGGTGCTGGCGGCAATCGAGAAGGCGGGACTTTGGGTGACCGACATCGAAGTGCTGCGTCTGCATTATGCAGAGACCCTGCGTCTCTGGCGCCAGCGCTTCCTCGCCAACCGCGAGCAGATCAAGAAGCTCGCCGGCTACGACGATCGCTTCTGCCGGATGTGGGAGTTCTATCTCGCGGGCTGCGAGGTGGCCTTCCGATACATGAACCAGATGGTCTTCCAGATCCAGATCGCGCGGCGCCAGGATGCGGTCCCGCTCGTTCGCGACTATATGGTCACCGAAGAACGTCTGAAGAACGTCGCCGGGTCCATGGCTGCCGAATAAGAAGGTATCCTCGCTACGCTCTGGATAAACCGGGGCTCTGAATCTTTGCACTGTGATCCCCCTCCCATCTTGGGCAAAGACAATGTGATGGAGCCACTGAAAGAGACGTCGAACGTCACGCGCCTGCCCGGCGCCGAAGATGCGCGCCTGCGCGAGCCGCCGCACAACTTCGAAGCGGAGCAGGCGCTGCTCGGCTCCATCCTTGTGAACAATGCCGCCTACCAGCGCGTGGCCGAGTTCCTGCGCCCCGAACATTTCGCCGATCCGTCGCACGGAAAACTCTACGATTCCCTGTCGCGCCTGATCGAGCGCGGCCAGGTCGTGAGCGCCGTCACGCTCAAGACCTACGTCGAGCAGGATCCCGCCATGCGGGAAGCCGGAGGCGCGGCCTACCTCGCCCGGCTCGCCGCAGCTTCCGTGCATGTGATCGACGCCGCGGCGTTCGGTCGGGCTGTGCACGATCTCTACCTCCGCCGCCAGCTGATCGATCTCGGCGAGAACGTCGTCAACGGCGCCTTCTCCGGCGACGTCGACGAGACGGCGCTGCAGCAGATCGAGGTTGCCGAAAAGAAGCTCTACGACCTTGCGACGACCGGCCAGACCGAGGGCGGCTTCAAGCCATTCCGGATGGCTCTCACCGAAGCCATGACCGCGGCCGAGGCCGCCTATGGCCGCGAGGGCAAGCTCACCGGCGTGGCCACCGGCCTGGGCCAGCTCGATCAGTTGCTGGGCGGACTTCACAGATCCGACCTCCTGATCCTCGCCGGCCGCCCGTCGATGGGAAAGACGGCACTGGCAACCAACATCGCCTTCAACGCGGCGAAGGCCTATCGCGAGGAAATCGTCGAAGGTCACCCCAAGGCGGTGGACGGCGCCGTCGTCGGCTTCTTCTCTCTGGAAATGTCAGCCGAGCAGCTCGCCACCCGCATGCTGTCCGAGCAGGCCGAGCTCTCCTCCGAGAAGATCCGCAAGGGCGAAATGAACAGCACCGAATTCGACAGGGTGCTGAACGTCAGTCACGAACTCGAGCACCTGAACTTCTTCATCGATGACACGCCCGCGCTGTCCATCGCCGCACTGCGCACCCGCGCCCGCCGGCTGAAGCGGACGCACGGGCTCGGCCTGATCATCGTCGACTACCTCCAGCTGCTCAATCCGTCAGGCAAGAGCCGCCAGGAAAATCGCGTCCAGGAGGTTTCGGAGATCACCCGGGGCCTGAAGACGCTCGCCAAGGAACTGGACGTTCCGGTGGTCGCCTTGTCGCAGCTCTCCCGCGCCGTCGAGCAGCGCGAGGACAAGCGCCCCCAGCTTGCCGACCTTCGCGAATCGGGCTCGATCGAGCAGGACGCCGACGTCGTGATGTTCGTCTATCGTGAAGAATACTACCTGACCCGCACCGAGCCGGCGCGCCGCGCCGAGGAGAGCGACCAGAAGTTCAACGAGCGGCACGATGCCTGGAAGCAGCGCTGCGAGGAAACCTACGGCAAGGCCGAGGTGATCGTGGCCAAGCAGCGCCATGGTCCGACCGGAATCGTGCGCCTGTCGTTCGAAGGACAGTTCACGAAGTTCGGCAACCTCGATGTCGGTGCTGACGAGCCCGTACCGGCGTTCTAAGGTCAGGACGTGTCAATTTCCGGCGACGACGACGCGGCCCGGCGGGCCGGCGCAATCCTTTCCATCGACCTGGGCGCAATCGCGGCCAACTGGCGCGGGCTGCGCGACGCCGGTCGCGCCACCGGCCGGCCGGTCGATTGCGCCGCCGTCCTGAAGGCCGATGCCTACGGCACCGGCGCCGTCGTGGTCGGCGCCCGGCTGGCCGCCGAGGGCTGCCGGCACTTCTTTGTGGCCCACATCGACGAGGGGATTGCCCTCCGCCGCGTTCTGCCCGAGCCGCCGATCTATGTCCTGAACGGGCTGCTCCCCGGCACCGAGCCTGACTTCGTCGAGCACCGTCTCGTCCCGGTCCTCAATCACCTGGCGCAGCTCAACACCTGGCGGGCCGCTGCCCAGCGCTTCAACCGGGCGCTCGACGCCGTGGTGCATCTCGACACCGGCCTGCACCGGCTGGGCTTCTCTGCAGAGGACGCGCAGGTCCTGATCAACGAACGCGGCCGGCTGCGCGGCCTGAGGCTTGCCCTGATCATGAGCCACCTCGTGGCCTCGGAGGATACGTCCAACCCGGTCAACGGCGAACAGCTCTCGCGCTTCCGCACCTTCGTACGCGCGATGCCGGGTGCGCCGACCTCGCTGGCCAACTCCTCGGGCATCTTCCTGGGGCCAGACTTCCATTTCGACATGCTGCGCCCGGGCGCAGCGCTGTACGGCATCAATCCCCTGCCCGGCCAACCCAACCCGATGCTGCCGGTCGTGACCCTGCACGCCCACATCCTGCAAGTCCGCCGGATCGATGCCTTCCAGACGGTGGGCTATGGCGGCGCGTGGCGCTCGGCGCGCCCGAGCCGGATCGCGACGATTGCGCTGGGGTATGCGGACGGCTATTTCCGTAACCTCGTCAACCGCACCCAAGTGCATCTCGCCGGGCGCGCCGTGCCCGTGATCGGTCGTATCTCCATGGACCTCGTGACCATCGACGTGACCGACGTGCCGGAAGCCGACTGCCAGCCCGGAGCCCTGGTCGAGGTGCTGGGTCCGCATCTCACGCCTGACGATCTCGCCGACCACGCCCGGACGAACGCCTATGAGATCATGACCGCGCTCGGGCGGCGATATCATCGCGCCTATGTCGACGGCTATGCCGGCGGCCCGTCCGACGACGCGGGAGAAGCGGCGTGAGCATTCCTCTGGTTACGATGCTGGGGCGCATGACGCTCGCCTTCCTGGGGGCGGTTGGCAGCGTGACGGCCTTCGCCTTCAAGGCGATCCGCCAAGGTCTGCAGCCGCCCTACTACCGCCGGCAGATTCTCCGGCAGATCATGGAGATCGGCTACTACTCGCTGCCCGTGGTCGGCCTCACCGCGATCTTCACCGGCATGGTGCTGGCGCTGCAGAGCTACACCGGCTTCGCGCGCTTCTCCGCCGAGAGCGCGATCCCCAACGTCGT
Source organism: uncultured Alphaproteobacteria bacterium (assembly GCA_903929895.1). Lineage (GTDB taxonomy): Bacteria > Pseudomonadota > Alphaproteobacteria > Reyranellales > Reyranellaceae > Reyranella. The sequence continues at coordinate 7,380 of CAIYWM010000195.1, read as the reverse complement.
CGTGGTGTCGCTGACCCGTGAGCTCGGCCCAGTCCTGGCGGGCCTGATGGTCGCCGGCCGCGTCGGCGCGGCGATGGCCGCCGAAATCGGGACCATGCGCGTGACTGAACAGATCGATGCTCTCACCACGCTATCGACCGATCCGTTCAAGTATCTGGTCGTGCCGCGACTGATCGCGGGAGTCCTCACCCTGCCGTTCCTGGTGCTGATTGCCGACATCATCGGCGTGCTGGGCGGCTTCCTGGTCGGCGTCTACAAGCTCGACTTCAACGACGCGGCCTACTTGCGCAACACGATGGACTTCCTGCAATTCCAGGACGTCTTCTCCGGCCTGGTAAAGGCGGCGGTGTTCGGCTTCCTGATCACCCTGATGGGCTGCTACCACGGCTACACGTCGCGCGGCGGCGCCCAGGGGGTCGGCATGGCGACCACCAGCGCCGTGGTCTCGGCTTCGATCCTGATCCTGACGTTCAACTACTTCATCACCGAAGCCTTCTTCGCGCGCTGATCGGCTCCCGCCTCATGGCCTCCCCCAAGATCTCGCTGCACGGCGTCACCAAGGCTTTCGGGGCGAAAAAGGTGCTGCAGGGCATTGAGCTCGACGTGGCCCCGGGCGAATCGATGGTCGTGATCGGCGGTTCCGGGACGGGCAAGTCGGTGCTGCTGAAATGCATCCTGGGTCTGCTGCGACCGGAGAACGGCTCGATCAAGATCGATGGCGAGGAGACACGAGACCTCAGCGACCGCAGCCGGGCGCGCGTCATGCGCAAGTTCGGCATGCTGTTCCAGGGCGGCGCGCTTTTCGATTCGCTGCGAGTCTGGGAGAACGTCGCCTTCGGCCCCATCCAGAGCGACGGCATGGCCCCCGCCCAGGCCCGTGAAGTCGCCGTCGCCAAGTTGGGCTCCGTCGGCCTCGGTCCCGAAATCGGCGACCTATTCCCCTCGGAACTGTCGGGCGGCATGCAGAAGCGCGTCGCACTGGCCCGCGCCATCGCCCGCGAACCCGAGATCATCTTCTTCGACGAGCCGACGACCGGCCTCGATCCGATCATGGCGGATGTCATCAACGACCTGATCGTGAAATGCGTCAGCGACCTCGGCGCGACGGCGGTCTCGATCACCCACGACATGGCGAGCGCCCGCAAGATCGGCCACCGCATCGGCATGCTGCACGAGGGCAAGCTTGTCTGGCAGGGGCCCGTCGCGGACATCGACCGCTCAGGGAACGCCTATGTGGACCAGTTCATCCACGGCCGGGCCGAGGGTCCGATCCAGATGCAGGTCCGGAAGCTCTGACCTTGGCACGGCCGCTCAAGCGCTTCGTCTGCCAGTCCTGCGGGGCCGTCACGACCAAATGGAGTGGCCGTTGCGAATCCTGCGGTGAGTGGAACACCATCGTCGAGGAGGCCGCTCCTGCGCCCGGGCCGGCCGGCGGCGCGATGGCCCGTCGCGGAAAAGGCCGCCTGCTCGACTTCACGGGTCTCACCGGTTCGACGCCGCAGCCGCCGCGCCTGAAGAGCGGCATCAACGAATTCGATAGGGTGTGCGGCGGCGGCCTAGTCGTCGGCTCCGCGCTGCTGATCGGGGGCGATCCCGGGATCGGAAAGTCGACCCTGCTGCTGCAGATGGCGGCGGCGCTCGCCAGACAGCACACCGCCTGCGCCTATATCTCCGGCGAAGAGGCCGTCGATCAGGTCCGGCTGCGGGCCGAACGGCTGGGCCTGGCCGACGCCCCCGTCCAGCTGGTCGCCGCCACGTCGGTGCGCGACATCGTGGCCTCGCTGGAGCAGCCGGACGCGCCCAAGGTGGCGGTCATCGATTCGATCCAGACGATGTGGCTCGACACAGTCGATTCGACACCCGGAACGGTGACACAGGTGCGCGCCTCGGCGCAGGCGTTGGTCGAACTGGCCAAGCGGCGCGGCATCGCCGTGCTGCTCGTCGGCCACGTGACCAAGGACGGCGCCATCGCGGGTCCCCGCGTGCTTGAGCACATGGTCGACACGGTGCTCTACTTCGAGGGCGAGCGCGGCCACCAGTTCCGCATCCTGCGCACGGTCAAGAACCGCTTCGGCCCGACCGACGAGATCGGCGTCTTCGAGATGTCCGACCGCGGCCTGTCCGACGTCGCCAATCCCTCGGCCCTGTTCCTCGCGGATCGCCGCGGCCATGTCTCGGGCACCTGCGTCTTCGCTGGCATCGAGGGCACCCGGCCCCTGCTGGTCGAGATCCAGGCGCTGGTCAGCCCCTCTTCCCTCGCCACGCCCAGACGCGCCGTAGTCGGTTGGGATTCGAACCGCCTCGCCATGGTCCTGGCCGTCCTCGAGGCCCGCTGCGGCGTCACGGTCGGCGCCAACGACGTCTACCTGAACGTGGCGGGCGGCCTCCGGATCGGCGAACCGGCCGCCGACCTCGCCGTGGCGGCGGCGGTCATCTCCTCGCTGGCCGACGAGCAGGTGCCCGGCGACATGGTGGTGTTCGGGGAAATCGGCCTGGGCGGCGAGGTCCGGCCGGTCGGGCAGCGCGAAGCCCGGTTGCGGGAGGCGGCCAAGCTCGGCTTCCGAAGTGCCCTCGTACCGCAGGTTCGCAGTGGCTCAGGGCCTGCCCCGCGCGCGCCGGAGGGCATCGCCATTGACGAAATTGAGCATCTGTCGGACCTTGTGGCGCGTTTCCAACCGGCCGATCGCCCACTAAAACGTGGCCGGCGCGAGGGGTTCTCGGAAGGGTCCGGGGGCCGTCGCCGCGATCAGGATCAGGACTAGGGCAACGGGGTCGATGGAACAGCTGGGAATTACCGTTTTCGATGTCGCCGTCATCGCCATCGCCGTGTTCGGGGCGGCCATCGGCCTTTCCACGGGCTTTGCCCATGCCGTCCTCTTCATCACCTCCTGGATCGCCTCCGGCTGGATCGCCTGGCGCTTCTCCAAGGTCGTCGAGCCGGAGGTCCTGAAGGTCGTCGGCAGCGCCGAACTCTCCTATTTCGTGTCGCTGCTGGTCGTCTTCGTGGCCGCCCTGATCGTGCTGATCATGCTGACCAGCGTGCTGTCCCGTTCGATCCGCTCCAGTCCGCTCGGCAAGCCTGACAAGATCCTCGGGGCGGGTTTTGGAGTGCTCTGCGCCTGGGTCGCCATGGGCGCTGCCTTCCTGTTCTACGGATATCTCGGCCCGCGGCAGCTGCCGCCCGCCGTCGAGGGGGCGGCCAGTTTCCCGATGATCCGCGAAATGGCCACCTTCGTGGAGCCCTATCTTCCCACGGGATTCCGCAACCGCCTGCAGCGCCCGGGCGTGGACAGTGGCGCGATCACGGCCCCGGCGAGGACTTCGCCCGCACCTTCGGACGCGGCGCCGGCCGCACCGTCCGCCGCCCCGGCAGCCCCGGCTGAAACCAAACCGCCGCAGTGAGCGATCCTTGATAGCCTTGGGGCGGCACCCCAGTTATAACCCCGCCGTGCTAAGCACCCCGAAACACTCCGACGACGCCCTCGACGACAAGTTTCACGAGGAATGTGCGCTGTTCGGCATCTACGGGACGTCGGACGCCGCCGCTCATACCGCGCTGGGCCTCCACGCCCTGCAGCATCGCGGCCAGGAAGCATCCGGGATCGTCACCTTCGACGGCCGACTTTTCCACAATCACCGCGCTGCCGGCCTGGTCGGCGACATCTTCGGCACCCAAGCCGTCATGGAGAAGCTGGTCGGCTATTCGGCGATCGGCCACAACCGCTACGCCACGACGGGCGGTTCGTCGGACCGCAACATCCAGCCGATCTTCGCCGACTTCGACTTCGGCGGCCTCGCCCTTGCGCACAACGGCAACCTCACCAACGCCTACCTCCTCCGCAAGGAGCTGGTGCGGATCGGCTGCCTGTTCCAGTCGACCACCGACACCGAAGTCATCAATCACCTGATTGCCCGCTCCAATTACTCGACCGTCGTGGACCGGCTGATCGACGCGCTGGGCCGGGTCAAGGGCGCCTACTCGCTGCTGCTGCTGACGAACGAATCGCTGATCGGCGTGCGCGACCCACTGGGCGTGCGGCCCCTGGTGATCGGCCGGCTCGAGGACGCCTGGATCCTGGCCTCCGAGAGCTGCGCGCTCGACATCCTTGGCGCCCGCTTCGTGCGCGACGTCGAGCCGGGCGAGATCGTGATCGTCGACGGCAACGGCCTCAGGTCCATCAAGCCGTTCGTGAAGCAGAAGCGCCGCTTCTGCGTCTTCGAGCACATCTACTTCGCGCGGCCCGATTCGAAGGTCGAGGGCATCGGCGTCTACGACGCGCGCAAGCGCATCGGCATGGAACTGGCCAAGGAGAGCCCCGTGCCGGCCGACGTCGTCGTCCCGGTGCCAGATTCCGGCGTGCCCGCAGCGATCGGCTATGCCGCCCAGTCGGGTCTTCCGTTCGAGCTGGGCATCATCCGCAACCACTATGTCGGCCGCACCTTCATCGAGCCCGCGGACCATATCCGCCATCTTGGCGTCCGTCTGAAGCATAACGCCAACCGCGCCCACATCGAGGGCAAGCGTGTCATCCTCGTCGACGATTCGATCGTGCGCGGCACGACCTCGATGAAGATCGTCGAGATGGTGCGCAACGCCGGCGCCAAGGAGGTGCATATGCGCATCGCGGCGCCGCCGACCACCGATCCCTGCTTTTACGGCATCGACACGCCGGACAAGGACAAGCTGCTGGCCTCGCGCTACGACGTCGCCGGCATGGCGAAGTTCATCGGCGTCGATTCGCTGGCCTTCGTCTCGATCGACGGTCTCTATCGCGCAATGGGCCTGCCCGGCCGGGATGCGGCCCAGCCGGCCTTCTGCGATGCCTGCTTCACCGGCGACTACCCGATCGCGCTCGACGACGTGGTCGGCGTCGAGGATCGCCAGCTCTCCCTCCTCGTCGAATCGCTCTGAGTTCAGGATCATGACCGAAGCCGCCGTCGGCCGCCTCGCCGGGCGCGTCGCGCTGATCACCGGTGCCTCGCGCGGCCTCGGAGCCGCCGCAGCCCTCGCCTACGCCGCCGAGGGCGCGCACTGCGTGCTGGTCGCCCGGACCGTGGGCGGCCTCGAGGAAGTCGACGACCGCATCAAGGCGATCGGTGGCTCGGCCACCCTCGTCCCGCTCGACGTGACCGACGGTCCCGGGATCGACCGCCTGGGCCAGGCCCTCTTCGACCGCTTTGGCCGCCTCGACGTGCTGCTCGGCAATGCCGCGATCCTGGGCACACTCTCGCCGATCGGCCATTTCGAGCCCAAGGTGTTCGAGCAGGTGATGGCGGTGAACGTCACCGCCAACTGGCGCCTGATCCGCTCGATGGACCCGCTGCTGCGCCGCTCCGACGCCGGTCGCGCGATTTTCGTGACCTCCGGGGCCTCGCGCCGCATCATTCCCTATTGGGGCGCCTACGCCACGAGCAAGGCCGCGCTGGACATGATGGTCGGCATCTATGCCGCCGAGGTCGCGCACACCCAGGTGAAGGTAAATCTCTTCAACCCGGGCCCGATGCGCACCTTCATGCGCCGCGAAGCCTTCCCCGGTGAGGACGAGGCGCAGCAGATTCCGCCCGACGCCCATGCCGAATCGCTGATCCAACTCGCGATGCCGTCCTGCACGATGAACGGCGAATGGGTCGCCGGCGACGAAGCGCTGATGGCCCAGGTCCGCCAGTAGTTCCGCGACGGCGGAAGCCGTCGCCCGATCAGCCGCCCTTCAGCGCCGCCCGCGGCTTGCTCGCCGCCCGCTGGTTCACCGCAATCGTCACCTTGTCGAGACACTGCTTGGCGTTCGTCAGGTAGACCATCTTGTCATAGTCGCCGCGCGGCGTCGGCGGCCGGCAGTCGTGATAGATCCTCTGCTCCTCCGGCACGCCGGTCCTGGCCAGTGCCCGATCGATCCGCGAGAGGAACCCCTCCAGCGGATCGCCGCCGGATACCCATCCCAGATAGTCCGAAGACGATCCCAGCGCGTAAAGGACATGCACGAGCGGCGGCTGCGCTTCGGCATGCTCGACGCGGTCGAGGTAGGCAATCGCTACATTGATCCGCGGCCCATACCAGTCGGGCGCCAGGTCGGCGGCCTGCATATAGCGGCTCGCCGCCTCCTCGAACCTGTGCAGGGCACGCAAGGTATTGCCCCAGTGCGTCAGGAGTTCGGCCGTCGGCTGGTACTGTGCCGCAATGGCATAGCTGGCGTTCGACCGCTCCAGCAGCGACATCTCGACGGCGTCCTTCCTGTCGGCGACGGTCACGATCCCCTTTTTCGTGCGCTGATGCGCCTTGATCATCCAGAGCCGGTAGAAGAGCTGCCCCTCGAAGCCCTTCACCAGCGCGTTGAGTTCCGGCGTCCGATTCGCAGGAATCGCCTTCAGGTTCTTCTCGGCGTCCGCGAAGGTCGCCTCGGCAAGGTAGAGCTGGTACTGCATCGGCGAGCCCGGATCGCTCTGCCATTGCATCGTCGTCGTCGCTTCGTGGATCAGTGTACCTTTCAACACATAGGCCTCGAACAACGTCGCAACCGCGCTCGGAGCGTTGTTGAGTTCGAACCGTGCCCCCAGGAAGCGGCCGATCGCCTGGTCGAGTTCGCTGAGCTGGTCCTCGCGATCGATGTCGGACAGCGCGATCGCGCGCGCCAGATGAACACGGCCGTAGACATACGAGACCCAGGGGCGATCATCGGAACGACCTCGCTCCAATGCCTTGGCGATCAGCGACCGCGTGCGCTCGAAGCCGCACGCCGACCGGCGCTTCTTGAGGCGGCGAAGCTCCCGCGTGGTTTCGTCCTCGTCGGCCCGCTTCTCCCCGTCGAGGTCCTTGCACTGCGCCTTCTCGATGTTGAAGGCATAGGAGGCGGCGACCTTGGGGTCGACGAAGGTCATCACTTCGAGCGCGACGCATTCGAGGAGCCGGTCCATGCCGCTGGCATCGGCGTAGGACTCGCACGATGCCCGCCCCGCCGGATCGCCGACGACGTATACCGAGGCTGCAAGGGCTGGAGAGGCCCGCCGCGAAACGATCGATGCCTGGATGGTCGTGCGCGGCTGGCCGAACAGCGAGGCGACCTCGCGCATGCCGGCGCGCAGGGTGAACGGGACGCCGGGAATCTGGAGATCGATGGGGCTCGACGAATGGTCGACGTAGAGCTTTCTCCACTCGGCGGCGCCGCTGCGCTGGATCGCGTCTAGGTGCTTGGCCAGGCTCTGTGCCGCCAGTTCCGGCGTCATGGCCTCCTTGAGATCGAGCAGTTCGACGATCACCGGGTCGATGGCAAGCGCCTGCTTGCGGGTCTCGCGGACGAGCAGAACGGTGGCGAGGGCAACGGCGACGATCACCACCAGCGACACGGCGATCTTGCGCACGACATCCAGCCACTTCGCGAGGCCCTC
>CAIYWM010000194.1 GCA_903929895.1 uncultured Alphaproteobacteria bacterium | reverse complement strand
CGACCCCGCATGGGGTCGGATCCAGGGCATCGACGAGCTGCGCACCTTCTTCGACGAGTCGATGCGGGGCCTGGAGGACTGGGACTTCCCGATCGAGTTCACCGCGATCGACGGCGACACCGTGGTGGTCAAGTGGACCCAACAGCTCCCCGGGACACGGCCGGACGGGTCCCGCTACGAGCAGTCCGGCATGTCGACCCTGGTGTACGCGGGCGACGGCAAGTTCTCCTACGAGGAGGACCTGCTGAACATGGCCCACGTGCTGGAGGACCTGGCCGCCAGCGGCTGGCGACCGGGCGAGGGCTTCATGGCGCCGCCGCGAGACCCTGACCGCAACTTCGCCCGGCCCGCCTGAAGTGGGCGACACCATCGAATTCGCGGGGTGCGCCACCCCGTGCGCGCCGCTGGGCGTCGGCACCTGGGCGTGGGGCGACCGCTCGACATGGGGCATGGGCGGCTACGACACGGCGCTGGACGAGTCCACCATCGCCGGCGCGTGGGAGGCCTCGATCGAGGCCGGCGTCACCCTGTTCGACACCGCGGAGGTCTACGGCGGCGGTGAGAGCGAGCGCATCATCGGCCGGCTGCTCGCCGCCGACCCCGCGGTGCGCGACCGCCTGGTCATCGCGACCAAGTTCATGCCGTCGCCGTGGAAGCTCGGCGTGCGCGGCGCCATGCGGTCGGCCGCCGCTGCGTCGATCGAGCGCCTGGGCATCGACCGGATCGACCTATACCAGATCCACGGGCCCATCAGCCTGCGGAGCCACTCCGCGCTCGCCGACGCACTCGCCGCAGTCCACGACGAGGGCCTGGTCGCGGCGGTCGGCGTGTCGAACTACTCGGCTCGCGAGATGCGCTCCATGCACGCCGCGCTGGCAGAGCGGGGTGTGCCGCTGGCGTCGAACCAGATCGAGTACTCGCCGTTGCGGCGCGGGCCCGAGACGGTCGGGCTGCTCGCGGCCTGCCGCCAGCTCGGTGTGGTGCCACTGGCCTACTCACCGATCGGCCAGGGCCGCCTGACCGGCAAGTACTCCGCAGCGGAACCACCTCCGGGCAAGCGCAACTTCTCGGCGCATCCGATGGAGCAGGTGGACGTGATCGTCGCCGAGCTCCGCCGGATCGGCGAGGCCAACGGAGGGCGGACGCCCGCCCAGGTGACCCTGAGATGGATCATCGAGAAGGGCGCCGTGCCGATCCCCGGTGCGAAGAACGCAGCGCAGGCGGAGCAGAACGCCGGCGCGCTCGGTTGGGCGCTCGATCCCGACGACGCGGCAGCGATCGATCGGGTCGCGCTGGAGGGCACCCGCAGCCTGGCCAACCGGGTCTGGCAGCACGGCTGAGCACCGACCTCAGCCCGGGTCCGACTCCAAATCGGAGATGGGCGGGATGCAGCACCAGCCGCGTCGTTCCAGCTCGGCCACCAGCACGTCATCGGTGAACGCCGACATGACCTCGACCTTGCGCTGGGCCTTGCGCGCCCGCTGGGCGCTGGGGGCGGCGCCGGCCGACTCGGCAGGGCGCCGCGCGGGCGCGGCAGGGGGAGGCTCGGGCGCCGGTTCCCCCTGCTGGACCAGCTCGGCGGCCTCGAGCCGCTCGATCAGCTCCTCGGCCTCGCCGACGGTGAACTTGCCGGCAGCCTGCCGTTGGTTCAACCCGTAGGGGTGGCGCGCCTCGCGGAACGAGCTGAACCCCGCCCGCTCGAGCAACTCCGCCAGGTGAT
>CAIYWM010000193.1 GCA_903929895.1 uncultured Alphaproteobacteria bacterium | reverse complement strand
TCGTGGCTGATGAACAGATATGAGACGCCGAACTGGCTCTTCAGGTCCTCCAGCAGGTTGATCACCTGCGCGCGCACCGAGACGTCGAGCGCCGAGACCGGCTCGTCGCAAATGATCAGCTTGGGGCTGAGCGCCAGGGCACGGGCGATGCCGATGCGCTGGCGCTGGCCACCGGAGAATTCGTGCGGGTAGCGCTGCTTGGCGTCGCTCGGCAGGCCGACCCAGCGCAGCAGGGTCTCGACCCGCTCGGCCGTCGCCTCGGGCTTCCAGCCGGCCAGAACCATCGGCTGGGCCACCGAGCGCCCCACGGTCGAGCGCGGGTTCAGCGAGCCATAGGGGTCCTGGAAGATCATCTGCACCTTGCGGCGCATGTCGGTGAGCTGCTCGCGATTGAGCGGCGCAATGTCGACGCCCTCGACCACGATCTCGCCGCCGCTGACCGGCACCAGCTTCATGATCGCCTTGCCGAGCGTGGACTTGCCGCACCCGGATTCGCCCACGAGACCCAGCGTTTCGCCGACGGCGAGGTCGAGGCTGACGCCGTTGACGGCGCGCACGACGCCGCCCGCGGTGTTGAACTGCACGCGCACGTCGCGCAGGGAAAGCAACGACATGGTTCAGCCTCCCTGCGCCGCGAAGCAGGCGACGAGGCGGCCCGGGCCGGGAACCGTGAGAGCGGGCTTCTCGGTGAGACAGCGGTCCATCACCCGCGTGCAGCGCGGCGCGAAGGCGCAGCCCTGCGGCAGGGCGTTGAGCGGCGGCACCATGCCGGGAATGTCGGCCAGCCGCTCGGCGCGCTCGGCGCCCGGCGTCGGCGTCGCGCCGATCAGGCCCACCGTGTAGGGGTGCAGCGGGTTCTCGAACAGCTCGTCGACCGAGGCCTCCTCGACCTTGCGGCCGGCATACATGACCACGACCCGGTCGGCGGTCTCGGCGACGACGCCGAGATCGTGGGTGATGAAGATCATCGCCATGCCGGCATCGGCCTGCAGCTTCTTCAGGAGCGCCAGCACCTGCGCCTGCACCGTGACGTCGAGCGCCGTGGTCGGCTCGTCGGCGATCAGCACCGACGGGCTGCAGGCGATCGCCATGGCGATCACGACCCTCTGGCACATGCCGCCGGACAGCTGGTGCGGGTAGGCGTCGAGCCGGCGCGCCGCATCCGGCATGCCGACCAGCTCCAGCAGCTCGTGGGCGCGCACGCGCGCCTGGCCGCGGCCCAGTTCGGTGTGGGTCATCAGCACTTCGACGATCTGCTTCTCGACCGTGGTGACCGGGTTCAGCGAGCTGATCGGGTCCTGGAAGATCATGCCGATCTCCTTGCCCCGGATGCCGAGCATGGTCTCCTCTGGCAGGGGCACGATATCCCGGCCGTTGAGCTTCACCTGGCCGCCGACGATGCGGGCCGGCGGGTCGGGCAGCAGCCGCATGATCGAGAGCGCCGACAGTGACTTGCCGCAGCCGGACTCTCCGACCAGGGCCACGGTCTCGCCGGCGCCAACGGAGAGGCTGAGCCCGTCGACCGCCTTCATCTCGCCGCGGCGGGTGAAGAGCGTGGTGCGGAGGTCGGTGATCTCGAGGGGAAGGACCGAGCCGCTCATCACCGGTCCCTCAGCTTCGGATTGAGCGCGTCGTTCAGCCCGTCGCCCACCAGGTTGAGGCAGAGCACGGTGATCATGATCGCGATGCCCGGGATGGCGCAGATGTACCAGGAGCTGCGGATGAGCTGGCGCCCGTCGCCGACCAGCCGGCCCCAGCTCGCGACGTTGGGATCGCCCAGGCCGAGGAAGGAGACGGCGGATTCGAACAGGATGGCGCCGGCCACGACCAGCGAGGAGAGCACGATCACCGGTGGAAGGGCGTTGGGGAGGATCTCCGAGACGATGATCCGGAAGTCGCTCATGCCCATCGAGCGGCAGGCCTGCACGAACTCGCGGTCGCGCAGCGACAGGAATTCCGCCCGGGTCATGCGCGCAATCGGCGTCCAGCTCACGATGCCGATGGCGATCACGATGTTGGTCAGGGTCGAGCCCAGAATGACCACGATGGTGAGCACGAAGATCAGGTTCGGGATGGTCTGGAACAGCTCGGCCACGCGCATGCCGATTTCGTCGACCCAGCCGCCGAAATAGCCGGCGATGGCGCCGACGCCCACGCCGATGATCGTGGCGACCGCCGACGCGAACAGGCCGATCAGCAGGGTCGCCCGCGCGCCGTGCACGATCATCGAGAGGATGTCGCGGCCCAGCGAATCGGTGCCCAGCGGGAACTCGGGGTCCTCGCCGGGCCATAGTTCGGGCAGGCCGACGATGCGCAGCGGGTCGGTCGGGAAGAAGACCGAGGCGAAGACCGCCATCAGCGCGACCAGCAGGATCAGGCAGGCGCCGACCAGGGCGCCACGATTGCGGGCGAAGCGGCCCACGAACTCAAAGCGGAGAAACTCGAAGCGTTGCATCAGCGGATCTCGATGCGGGGATCGAGCCACATGTAGATGAGGTCGACCGCGATGTTGGCGGCGATGACGACCAGCGAGCCCAGCACCATGATGCCGAGCACGACCGGATAGTTGCGCGAGCTCACGCTGTCGAACAGCAGCGAGCCGACGCCTGGCCAACTGAACACGCTCTCGATCACGACGCTGCCGGCCAGTACGGTGCCCATCTGCACGCCCAGGATCGTGACCACCGGGAGCAGCGCGTTGCGCAGCACGTGGTGGATCGTCACCTTGTTGCGGCTCAGCCCCTTGGCGCGGGCCGTGCGCACGAAGTCGAGCTGTGCGACCTCGAGCATCGAGGAACGCATGACGCGGGTATAGATCGCGGCATAGAACAGGCCCAAGGCCAGCGTCGGCAGGATCAGGTGGTGCAGGATCTCCAGCACGCCGCCATTACCGCCGATCTTCATCATGCCGCCGACCGGCAGCCAGCCGAGCTTCACGGAGAACAGAACGATCATCATGATGCCGAGCCAGAAGCTGGGCGCGGCGTAGAAGAACATGGCGGCGACCGAGACCAGGCTGTCCCAGAAGGTGCGGACCTTCATCGAGGCGACGACGCCTGCCGCCACGCCGATCGAGATCGCCAGCGCGATGCTCGAGACCATCAGCAGGACCGTTGCCGGCAGGTGGATCCAGATCGCCTGGATGACCGGCATGTTCTGGCGGTAGGAGAAGCCGAAGTCGAAATGCAGCAGCGCCCAGATGTACTTCAGCAGCTGCATCCACACCGGATCGTCCAGCCCGTAGGTCTTGCGCAGCAGGGCGACCGTCGCCGGGTCGCTCACCTGGTTCTCGGCCGTCATCAGTTCGAGGAAGCTGCCCGGCGCCATCTGGATCAGGCAGAAATTGATGATCACCACGCCCAGCATCAGCGGGACGGCCTGGATCAGCCGTCGCCGCAGGAGCCGCAACGCCGCGGTACGCCGGGCGGAGCCGCGAAGGGCGGGCGTCGGCGAGACTAGCTCGCCAGCCATAGGTCTCCCCAGCTCGCCGCGAGGAAGTTGGGGTCGTTGGAGTGGTTCTGGACCTTGGTGCTGGCCAGGGTGATCGACTCAAGCTCGACCAGCGGCAGGAGCGGGGCTTCCTGCGAAATAATCTTCTGGAACTCGACGACCAGCGCCTTGCGCTTGGCCGGATCGGTCTCGACCTTGATGCTGGCGACCAGCTTGTCGACGTCGGGATTGGAATAGCCCGAGGCATTTCGGAAGGGCACGCCCTTCAGGATGCCATCGGTCGTGAAGTACTGCGTGGTCGACGGCACCGGCTCGGACGGGTTGGCCTGGTTGGAGATCGCCAGGTCGTAATCGTAATCGGTGTAGATGCGCTTGATGGAAGTCGGACGGTCCGGAACCGTGAGATTGATGCCGACGCCGACATCCTCGAGGGCCTGTTTCACGTAGGCGCCGACCTTGCCGTTTTCCTGGAACCAGCCTGCCGAGAGAAGGTTCAGGGTGAAGCGCTTGCCGTCGGCCTTCTTCGGGAAGCCTGCCGCGTCGAGCAGGGCGGCCGCCTTCTTCGGATCGAAGCCGGTCTTGAAAGTGTCGGCGGTGAAGAACTCCTTGTTGGGGGAGTAGATCGGGCTCGTGCCCGGCCGCGCGTAACCATAGTAGACCGTCTTGGCGATGAACTCGCGATTGATGGCGTGGAACATGGCCTGCCTGACCTCGCGCTTGGCGAAGACGGGATTGCGCATGTTGCATTCGAGTGTCGTCGACCAGACCGATTCCTCGTAGCCCTTGGGGGTGGCGACGAACTTGCCGGTTCCGGTCAGGCGCTTGATATCCGGCGGCGCGACGGGGTTGAACACGCCGATTTGGATGTCGCCCGCCTCCATCGCCGCGGCGCGGCCGGCCGGGTCGCGCACGTAGCGGATGATCAGGCGGTCGAGATAGGGCTCGTCCTTCTTCCAGTAGTTCTCGTTCTTCACATATTCGAAGTGGCTGCCGCGCACCCACTCCTTGAACTTCCACGGCCCCGTGGCGATCGGCGCGTTGTTCGCCGGGTTGGTGACCGGATCGCTGCCGGCATAAATGTGCTTCGGTACGATGTAGGAGACGATGCCGCACAGAGTCGACGCGAAGAAGAATTCCGGTGTCGGATTGTTGTACTTGAAGACGACCGTTTCGGCGTCGGGCGCCTCGATGCCCGCGAAATCGGTCAGCGCCGACGCGGCGGCGTATTTCTTCCAGATCTCGCTGACGGAATAGACGACGTCGTCGACCGTCATGTCCTTGCCGTCATGGAACTTCACGCCCTTGCGGATCTTCACCGAGTAGGTCTTGAAGTCGGCCGATGGCTTCCACGATTCGGCCAGCACCCCTTCGAACGCGCCGTCCATCTTGCGCCGGGCCAGCCGCTCGAACAGCTTGGACGAGGAGAAGGTCGGGCTGGAGCCGCCGCCGGCCGGCACGTAGCAGGCCTGCGGTTCGCCGCCGCCCCAGGTCGCCACCAGGGTACCGCCCCGTTTGGGCGTGCCCTGTGCGAAGGATTGTCCCGAGGTGCCGACCAGACCCGCGGCAACGATACCCGCGCCGAACACGCGGCGTGAAACCTTGATCGTCATGAAATCCTCCGTTCCCCAATCCCCAGGACAGCCCAAGCAAACTTCATACCGTGTGGCCTAGGCAGGCAGCGTCGAGTAGGTCGCGCGACCGATCGCCAGCAGCACCATCTTGTCGTTGAACACGTCGACATCGACGACGCCGACGCTCTTGCCATTGCGCCGGACCGTGGCCGTCGTGATGAGCTTGGTCTTGATCGCGGGCCGCAGGTAGTCGACCCGGAAGTTGATGGTCGGCAGGCCACGCCGCAGCGCCATGATCAGCGCATAGTCGCCGACCGTGTCGATGACCGCGGCAAGCGGGCCGCCGTGCCACTGGCCGGTGCCCTTGCCGCGCTCGAATTCGGGGCGCATCTCGCATTCCATCGTGACGCGTTCCTTCACCGGGTCCGCTTCGGTGACCTTGAGGCCGAGGAAGGAAATGAACGGCGAATGATCGAGCATCGCCTGCAGTTCGGCGTCGCTCAGGGGCTGGAGCTTGTCGCTCATGGCGCCACCACGATCTTGCCGAACACTTCACGATCCTCGATCACGCGCAGTGCCTCGCGCGCCTCGGCGAGCGGGAAGATCTTGTCGACCAGCACCTTGAGCTTGCCGCTCTGCACCAGTTCCAGGAGCTTCTCGATGTCGGTGCGCATCCAGCCGTTGGAACCCAGGACCTTGAGCTCGAAGGTCCAGATGAAGCGGATGTCCTCGGTCGGCGCGTAGCCGGCGGTGGCGCCGCAGGTCAGCAGCCGCCCGCCGACCTTGAGCGTCTTCAGCGAGTTCACCCAGGTGTCGCCGCCGGTGTAGTTGACGACGACATCGACGCCCTGGTCGGTGCCGTTGCCGCGCCGCGTCGGCTTGCCGTACATCGCGAAGATTTCCTTCATGAAATCCTTCTCGATGTAGTTGATCGTCTTGTCGGCGCCGAGCTCGGCCAGGCGCTTGGCCTTGGCGTCGGTGCCGGCACAGGCGATCACTTCGCAGCCGGCCAGCTTGGCGAGCTGCAGGCAGCAGACGCCGACGCCGCCCGAAGCGCCCAGGATCAGCACCTTCTCGCCCTTCGCGACATGGCCGTTGGTGACCATCATGCGCAACGCGGTGCCGTAGGCCACGGGCAGCGCCGCGGCATCGGCATAGCTCACGCCGTCGGGAATCTTGATCAGCTGGTGGGCGCGCGCCTTGCACAGTTCGGCCAGACCGCCATGCACCGTCTCGCCCATCAGGCCGCCTTCGACCCGGTTGATCGGATCGACCAGGACGCGGTCGCCCTTCTTCCAGCC
>CAIYWM010000192.1 GCA_903929895.1 uncultured Alphaproteobacteria bacterium | reverse complement strand
GGTGGTGAGCGTGGTCCACTCACCCATGTCCCGGAACCGCTCGTCACCCTCGGTGCCGTCCATGCCGGCGAAGCGTTCCGCGAGCTTGCGATGCTCCGGACTAAGGATATTCACGCAGAAGAAACCCGCCTCGCCGATCGGGTCGTGGGCACTGGCCGACTTGTTGACGCAGACGAGAATCTGCGGCGGTTGGGCCGAAACCGAACAGACCGCCGTGGCGGTGAGTCCGCCCCGCTGGTCCCCGACCCGGGTGGTGATCAGGGTTACGCTCGCCGCCAGGTGGCGCATGCCCTTCTTGAAGGCCGCCGCATCGATACTCATAAGAATAACTCTAGGCCACGCCGGCCCGCCCCCGCCACTGTAAACACGGGGTAAAGCGGGCCGCTCGGCGTTGGGCAGGCCATCGAAATCGGCAAAAGTGGCCGGCACTTGCATTCTATGTGCAGACTTAAAACCTTCATCTTACTGTCGTTCTTTACGGTTGCTCACGCTCTTCCGGTCGCTACGGTCGGATGCAATGTCAGCCCCTGGGTCAAAACCCACCCCCGAAACCGCTCCTGATGTCGCTCTTCGGATGATTGCCGCCTCCTGCCGGGCCGATCTTGCGAAATATCGCGCCATCGTGCTCCAGAGCCGCCGTCCCATCGGCATTCATCAGACCCGCGTGGCATTCCGCCGCCTGCGCGCCGCGTTCAGCGTGTTCCGGCCCGCCGTGGACAGCCCGGAGGTCCGCGCCCTGTCGGCTGAGGCGAGGTGGCTGGCGGGCGAATGCGGTCCCGCACGAGACCTGCATGTATTTCTGACGGAAAGCGTGGTGGACGTGCCGCCGGTCGTGAAGCGCGTCGCGGCTCGGGTCGCCGCGAGCCACCTGCAGCGCGCTCGTGACGCTCTCGGCAGCGCCCGCTACGACGCTTTCGACCATCGGCTCGGCCTCTTCGCCGCCGGACCGCTTTCGGCTGAGGTCGGAGGCGGCATTCGCCTCGACGAATTCGGTCGCATGGTTCTCGATGCCCGCCACGACAAGGTGGTGCGCCGCGGCCGCCTGATGGAACACATGAGCGAGGAGCAGCTTCATCGCCTGCGCATCGCCTTCAAGAAGCTGCGCTACGCCGCGACCTACCTCAGCCCCGCCTTTGCCTCGCCCGCGGCCAAGCCCTATATCGAAGCGACGACGCGTCTGCAGGGCGCGCTCGGCGCCTTGAACGATCGCGCGACGGCGGCCCGCATGCTGGCCGACATCGCCACGGCCGCCCGTCCAACCGAGGACACGGCGCCGGCGCTCAAGGTTCTCGCCAGGCAGGCGACGAGCGGCGAGAAGCGCCGCCGCCGCAAGCTGGAGCGGGCCTGGAAGGAGTTCAGGAAGGTCGAGTGCTTCTGGCGGGCGTGATCCCCGAACACAGGATACCCCCGATGAGCGACCCGCAGAACGCCGCCGAGCAGCGCATCCCCGTCACCGTGCTGACGGGCTTCCTTGGCAGCGGCAAGACCACCCTGCTCAACAAGCTGCTGCGCCGGCCCGAGCTGGCCGACACCGCCGTCATCAGCAACGAATTCGGCGAGATCGGCCTCGACCACCTCCTGGTCGAGAAGTCCGACGACGAAGGCATGGTGACCCTGAACTCCGGCTGCCTGTGCTGCACGGTACGCGGCGACCTGGTGCGCACCATGAGCGAGCTGTTCCTCAAGCGGTCGCGCGGCGAAGTCTCGCCGTTCAAGCGCATGGTGGTCGAGACCACGGGCCTCGCCGACCCCGCCCCCATCCTGCACACGCTGATGACCGATCCGCTGCTGGCCTCGCGCTACCGCCTCGACGGCGTGGTGACGACGGTCGACGGCGTGAACGGCGCGAGCACGCTCGACAATCACGAGGAGGCCGTGAAGCAGGCCGCCGTCGCCGACCGCATCCTGCTGACCAAGGTCGACATTGCCGATGCGCCCAAGCTCGCCGAACT
Source organism: uncultured Alphaproteobacteria bacterium (assembly GCA_903929895.1). Lineage (GTDB taxonomy): Bacteria > Pseudomonadota > Alphaproteobacteria > Reyranellales > Reyranellaceae > Reyranella. Next base: position 10,349 of record CAIYWM010000192.1, on the reverse strand, counting down.
GAAGCACCGGCTGCACCACCTCAACCCGGGCGCCCCGTTCCACACGGTCGCAACAGGCGAGATCGATCCCAACCAGATCCTCAATGCCGGCCTCTACAATCCCGAGACCAAGAGCGCCGACGTGAAGAAGTGGCTGCAGGCCGAGGCCTACGAAGGCAGCCACGATCACGGGCACGGTCATCACCATCACGGACATGACCATGGTCACGATCATGGCCATTCGCACGACCATGCTCACGGCGAGCAGGACCCGCACGACGTCAACCGCCACGACGACCGCATCCGCTCCTTCTGCATGACCTTCGACGAGCCGATGAGCTGGTCGACGGTGGCCGCGGCCTTCGACGCGCTGGTGACCTATCGCGGCCCCGACCTGCTGCGCATGAAGGGCATCCTGAACGTCAAGGACCCCGACAAGCCCGTGGTGATCCATGGCGTACAGCACGTCTTCCATCCGCCGGCCACGCTCGAGGCCTGGCCGGAAGGGGACGACCGCAAGAGCCGCGTCGTGTTCATCACGCGCGACATCGGCGAGAGCACTATCCGCAAGGTCTTCGCCTCGTTCTTCGATGCCGAGAAGAAGGGCTGGGGCAACGCCGCCGAGCCGGCGAAGCCGCAATGAAGCTCGCCACCATCACGCACGGCGGCGTCCCGAAGGCCGCGCTCGTCAGCCCGGACGGCAAGACCTTCTGGCCGCTCGAGGAGATGCTGGGCCGCACCGTTCCGACCCTCGGCGCCATCGTGGGCGAACTCGACGCGATCAAGTCGAAGATCAAGCCGACCGGCGCGGGCCTTCCCCTGTCGGCCGTCAAGATCGAGGCACCGATCCCGCGGCCCGCGCGCAACGTGATGTGCGTCGGCAAGAACTATCACGAGCACGCGAAGGAGTTCACGCGCAGCGGCTTCGACAGCAGCGCCAGCTCGGCGGCGGACGCCATCCCGACCGCGCCGATCGTCTTCACCAAGGCGCCGGAATGCGTGATCGCCGACGGCGCCGACATCCGCTATCCCGAGGGCGTCAGCGACTCGGTGGACTACGAGGCCGAGCTCGGCCTGGTCATCGGCAAGGGCGGCCGCGGCATCTCCAAGGCTGATGCCTACGGCCACATCTGCGGCTACACGATCATCAACGACGTGACGGCGCGCGACCTGCAGGGCAAGCACAAGCAGTGGTTCCTGGGCAAATCGCTCGACACGTTCTGCCCGATGGGCCCGTGGCTGGTGACCGCCGACGAGGTCGATCCGGAAAACCTCAACGTGAAGTGCTGGGTGAACGACGAGCTGCGCCAGGACGCCAACACGCGCGACCTCATCTTCGACATCCCCACGCTGATCGAGACGATCTCCGCCGGCATCACGCTCCAGCCGGGCGACGTCATCGCCACCGGCACGCCGGTCGGCGTCGGCATCGGCTTCACCCCGCCGAAGTTCCTGAAGCGTGGCGACCGCGTGACGATCGAGATCGACGGGCTGGGCCGGCTGTCCAACACGGTCGCCTAGTTCATCCGCCTCCCCATTCAAATGGGGAGGTGCCCCGTAGGGGCGGAGGGGTCATGACCCCATCGCCCTCGTAAGACGAGGGGACTTCCCCTTTGCGGACTCCGCAAAGGGGAAGACAACGATCCTCGCCTCGAGGGAGGGTCAGCCACCCAGCAGACCCATGTCGAGCTTGAGCAGCGCGAGCAGGCCCAGCACGACGAAGGACGCCGCCGCCAGCGAGCGCACGAGCTTCAACGGCACCTTGCGCGACAGCACGTCGCCGAACAGCACCGCGGGTACGTTGGCGATCATCATGCCGAAGGTCGTGCCGGCGGTGACGGCGATCAGATCGTTGAAGCGCGCCGAGAGCGCCACGGTCGCGATCTGGGTCTTGTCGCCGATCTCGACCAGGAAGAAGGCGATGGCGGTGGCGATGAACGCACCGGCCGCGCCCGCGACCTTCGGGCCTTCATCGGCCTTGTCGGGAATCAGGCACCACACCGCCATGGCGAGGAACAGGACACCGAGGATCCAGCGCATCGCGTCGGGCCCCAGCCAGGCGGCGACGGCGGCGCCAGCCCAGGCGGCGAGCGCGTGGTTGGCCAGGGTCGCGACCAGGATGCCCAGGATAATGGGAACGGGCCGGCGATAGCGGGTGGCGAGGATCATGGCCAGGAGTTGCGTCTTGTCCCCGATCTCGGCGACGGCAACGAGTCCTGTTGAAACAAGAAAGGCTTCCACGGCGAATCACATGGCGGGACCGAGCACGAACCTGTGGCTTCCCGCACCGCCCGATCCCGCGGGTGAAGATGCTGGAAAGCCAAAGGTCTCGCCAAGCGCGATCCGTGATGGACCGTCGGTCGCCGAATGCACCATGGCTCCCGAAGGACCCAAGTCTGTTGATGCATCCGCCTCTGGGGTGAGGCCGGCTACTCCCCGATGACGGGATGCTGATAGTCCCCCGCCCGGCTCATCGCAAGTCCCCGAACGTCGCGGGTTTTTGCGAATACCTCGCAGACGGCAAGCCTGAAGGCGGACGCTCAGGGGTGCGGGCCCCAGGGCGCCGCGTTCAGCAGCTTCACTTCCTGGCTCATCACCAGGGGACGGAACTTGACCGCGAAGCCGTCCATGAAGGCGGGGTCGGCGAAGACGGCAGCCCAGTGACGGCGCCGGTGAGCATCGTCCTCGAACTTCCAGAGATGGACGAGCTGGTTGATCGTACCGGTGTCGCCCTGGAAATAGCCGACGAGGTTCTTCGCGTGGCCGCCCTTGTCGAGCGCCGGGAAGCCGAACTCCTGATAGAGCTTAACGGCTTCGCCCATCTTGCCGACGTAGAGCGTGTAGGTCCTGAGTTCGTACAGCGCCATTTCGATCTCCCCTGCAAAAACAGTGTTCAGCCGATCGCCTGGCTGGCCAGCTTCGTGTCGACGACATCCTCGAAGGCGATGTCGCGCGACAGGATCCCCGACGAGCGCATGGCGGCGTGCAACCGGTCGTAGCCTTCCCGCCGGATGACCGGATCGCGGCCCCACAGTTCGAGCGCGCGATAGCGGTCGATGCAGGCGGCGAAAAGGTCGCGCGGAACATCGGGAAAGAAAGACTGCACCACATCCACGATCTCAAGCGACGGCGCTGTGGCAAACCATTTGAGGGTCGCATCCATACCGCGGATCATGCACGCAAGTTCTTCCGCGCGATCGGCGAGGATGCCGCGCCGCGTGACGAGTGTCGTATAGGCTGTGAGGCCGCGATCCGCGGCGGCGTTCCAGATGTACCCGGCGCCGGTGGAAACGAGGTTCTCGGCGTAGGGCTGGTAGACCTGCACGGCATCGACCCTGCCTTCACGCAATGCGGCCTCGTTCTCGGCCATGCTCTTGTCGTCGATGCGGTCGACCTTCGCGGGATCAACCCCTGCGCGGCGCAGGTCGTCCTGCAGGCAGACCCACGGCGTCGGCACCTCGGAGACCGTCGCCAGCTTCACCGACAGAAGATCGGCGAACTTGAAATCCGGGCGCGGCGTCGCACCGACCACGAAGAACGGATCGCGCGCCACCACGTCACAGAAACAGACCAGATCCGAGGCCGGGTTCTTGTCGCGCGCGATCAGGACGCGCAGCGGCCCGCCCCACATCACGTCGACCTCGCCAGCGCGCAGCGCCCGGGCCGCCTCCAGCGGATCGGACGAGGGCCGCAACTCGACCTCGACCCCCGCCCGCTTGAAAGCACCGCTGGCATGGGCGGCATAGAAGGGCGCGTAGAAAAGCGCGCGGAAATTCTCGGACAGGACGATGGTCATGCACCGATCGTATCACAGCCCCATCTCCCGCCGCACGGCCCAGCGTGCTAGGCCTTGGGCATGGCGAAATCCAAGGCTCCCGCGACGACCCCGGCGGATGGCGACAAGCCGCTCCGCCACCTCTACCTGATCGACGGCTCGGGCTATCTGTTCCGCGCCTACCACGCCCTGCCGCCGATGAACCGGCCCGACGGGACGCCGATCAACGCCGTGTTCGGCTTCTGCCGCATGCTGGTGGCCGACCTGCTGGACAATCCCGAGATCGACCACATCGCGATGATCCTCGACGCCGGCAGCGTCACCTTCCGCAACCAGATCTACGACAAGTACAAGGCCAACCGGCCCGATCCGCCGGAAGACCTGATCCCGCAATTCCCGCTGATCCGCGAGGCCGCGCGCGCGTTCAACGTCACGGTGTGCGAACTCGCGGGCTACGAGGCCGACGACCTGATCGCCACCTATGCCCGCATGGCCGTCGAGGCCGGCGGCACCTGCACGATCGTGTCCTCCGACAAGGACCTGATGCAGCTCGTGCGGCCGGGCGTCGAGCTGATGGACCCGATCAAGAAGATCAAGCTCGGGCCCGAGGCGGTGTTCGAGAAGTTCGGCGTGACGCCGGACAAGGTCGTCGACGTGCAGGCGCTGGCCGGCGATTCGACCGACAACGTCCCCGGCGCGCCTGGCATCGGCATCAAGACCGCCGCCCAGCTGATCAACGAGTACGGCTCCCTCGAAGCGCTGCTGGAGCGCACCAAGGAAATCAAGCAGCCGAAGCGGCGCGAATCTCTCGAGAACAATGCCGAGCTGATCCGCATCTCCAAGCAGCTCGTGACCTTGCGCGACGACGTGCCGACACCGGCCGAGCCCGAAGCCTTCGACAAGCGCAAGCCAGATCCCAATGTGCTGCTGCCGTGGCTGGAGCAGCAGGGCTTCAGGACCCTGCTGCAGCGCTTCACCAGCGAACTGGGCGAGGCGAGCGCGCCGGTTGCGCCCGCCTCCGCGTCCGCGCCGGTGAAGAAGGCCGAACCCACGCCCGCGCCCGCCGCTTCTTCCTCGAAGAAGCCCAACCGGGACTTCACGGCGGCCGACTACGAGATGATCCAGGACGAGAAGCTGCTCGACGAATGGATCGCCGAAGCGACCAAGGCGGGCACGGTGGCGTTCGACTGCGAAACCGACGGGCTCGATTCCAACAATGCCGGCCTGGTCGGCGTTTCGCTGGCCCTGCTCGAAGGCCCGTGGGGCGACGTCAACTCGACGCGCCGGCGCGCCGCCTACCTGCCGCTGATGCATCGCGTCCCCGGCGCAGCCGCGCAGGGCGCGCTCGATCTTTTGGGCGACGGCGGCGACAAGGATGCCGGCAAGCTGCTCGAGGGACAGATCCCCATCAAGACCGCGATCGAGAAGCTGAAGCCGCTGTTGGAAGACCCGGCGGTGCTGAAGGTCGGCCAGAACATCAAGTACGACATGGCGGTGTTCCGCCGGCATGGCGTCGAGATCGGCCCGGTCGACGACACGATGCTGATCTCGTTCGTCCTCGACGCCGGCAAGAACAACCACGGCATGAACGAGCTGGCCGAGCTCCATCTCGGCCAGAAGACCATCAAGTTCTCCGACGTGGCCGGCAGCGGCGCCAAGCAGGTGACCTTCGACAAGGTGCCGCTCGACAAGGCGCGCGACTACGCCGCCGAGGATGCCGACGTCACCATGCAGCTCTGGGCGCGCCTCAAGCCGCGCCTCGTCCCTGAGCGCGTCACCTCGATGTACGAGACCATCGAGCGGCCGCTGATCCCGGTGCTGCTGTCGATGGAGAGCGCCGGCATCAAGGTCGATGCGCTGAAGCTCAAGGGGCTGAGCGCCGACTTCGAGAAGCGGCTGGCCGAGCTCGAGGGCGAGATCCACAAGATCGCCGGCCGCGAGTTCAACGTCGGCTCGCCCAAGCAGCTGGGCGAAATCCTGTTCGACGAGCAGAAGCTGCCCGGCGGCAAGCGCAACAAGAATGGCTCGTGGGCGACCGACGCCTCGGTGCTGGAAGACCTCGCGGCGCAGGGCCATCCGCTGCCGGTCAAGATCCTGGAGCACCGCCAGCTCGCCAAGCTCAAAGGTACCTACACCGACGCGCTGGTGCGCCAGGTCGATGCCAGGACCGGCCGCGTCCATACCTCGTATCACATGACCGGCGCTGCGACGGGACGCCTCGCCTCGACCGATCCCAACCTGCAGAACATTCCGGTGCGCAGCGAGGAAGGCCGCAAGATCCGCCAGGCCTTCATCGCCGAGACCGGCCACAAGCTGCTCAGCGCCGACTATTCGCAGATCGAGCTGCGCCTGCTGGCGCACGTCGCCGACATTCCGTCCCTGAAGGAGGCCTTCGCGCGCGGCGACGACATCCACGCCATCACCGCCTCCGACATGTTCGGCGTGCCGGTGAAGGGCATGGACCCGCTGGTGCGGCGGCGCGCCAAGGCGATCAACTTCGGCATCATCTACGGCATCTCGGCCTTCGGCCTTGCCAACCAGCTGGGCATCGGTCAGCAGGAGGCCAAGGAGTACATCGCCAAATACTTCCAGCGTTACCCCGGGATCCGCGACTACATGGAGCGGACCAAGGACTTCGCGCGCAAGCACGGCTATGTGCTGACGCCGTTCGGCCGCAAGATCCACCTGCGCTTCATCCACGACAAGAGCCAGGGCATGCGCGCCTTCGCCGAACGCGCGGCGATCAACGCCCCGCTTCAGGGCGGTGGCGCCGACATCATCAAGCGCGCCATGATCCGCCTCCCGGGCGCGCTCACGGCCGCGAAGCTCAACGCGAGGATGCTCCTGCAGGTGCATGACGAACTCCTGTTCGAGGTACCCGACAATGAACTCGACAAGACCAGGGACGTGACCCGCAAGATCATGGAAAGCGCCGCCTCGCTCACGATGCCGCTGGTCGTCGACACCGGCGTCGGCGACAACTGGGCGGCGGCGCACTGACACCTTTTGTCATCTCGAGCGCAGCCAGGGGCCTTTAGCAGGCCCCTGAAAAGTCGGAGTCAGGGGTGAATAAACGAAACAAACAAAATAAACGAAACAAATGAAGCGAATGTCGCACCCCCCTGAATTCTGTGCCGTGGCGACCGTTGACGCATCAATGTTGCTCGCCGGTGCTTCTGAAAGGACCTATCCAACAGCCTGTCAGGCGACAACAAAGGTCCCTCGCTGCGCTCGGGATGACAATCTTGGGCTATGCTCGCTCATTGAGTTACTGAGAGGAACACGATGAAAATCTGGGGCCGTGCCAATTCGATCAACGTGATGAAGGTGCTGTGGTGCGCCGACGAGTGCGGGCTCAGGTATGAGCGCGAGGATGTCGGCGGGGCGTTCGGCGGCAACGACCAGAAATGGTACCTCGACATGAACCCCAACGGCGTCGTGCCGACCATCGACGAGGGCGGGCGCATCGTCTGGGAGAGCAATTCGGCGGTGCGCTATCTCGCGGCCCGGCATGCCGCCGGCAGCCTGTGGCCCACCGATCCCGGCCTGCGCAGCGAGGCCGACCGCTGGATGGACTGGCAGCTCAGCACCATCGCCGAGCCGATGCGCATCGCCTTCTGGGGCCTGATCCGCACGCCGCCGGAGAAGCGCGACATGGCGGCGATCGGCAAGGCCGCCGCAGAGGCCGGCAAGCTGTTCGGCCGGCTCGACGGCTGGCTGGCGGGCAAGCGCTACGTCGCCGGTGACCAGTTCACGATGGGCGACATTCCGGTCGGCTGCTTCGTCCACCGCTGGTATGCGCTGGAAATCGAACGCCCGGACCTGAAGAACGTCCGGGCGTGGTACGAGCGGCTCAGGACGCGCCCGGCCTACGCCAAGCACGTCATGGTGAAGCTGACCTGAGCAGCACGCGTCCCGCGTCGTTCCAGCTCGGAAACTTCTGTGTCGCGAGCGCGCGCCCTATCCTGGCTCTGGCGGCCGCCAGAGCCTCTGCGTCGGAGATCCAGGCGACCATCGCCCGCATCAACCCGTCGGAACTCGAGGGATCGAAGTAGGTTGCGAGATCGAGGCCGGCCTCGCGCGTCGCTCCGGCATTCGAGGCGATGCAGGGTACCCCGAGGGCAAGGCTCTCCTGCACCGCCAGCCCCCAGCCTTCACCGTGACTCGGCATGACCGTGAAAAGTGCGTTCCTGTAAAGGACCCCAAGATCGCCGTCGGAGAGATTTTCGAGCCAGAGCAGGGTGCCGTTGCGGGATCCCGATTCCAGCCGGGCCCGCACCTCGGCCGCTTTCCAGCCGTAGCCACCGACGATCACCAGACGCGGCATGACGTCGCCAAATCGTGCGCGAAGCCCATCGGCCGCATCGAGCAGCGCCGGGACATTCTTGCGGGGCTCGATCGTGCCGACCGACAGCATGAACGGCCTGTCGATCAGTCCATGACGCCCAAGGACCAGGCGGTCGGAGAGAGGATCATGGCCGGCGTCGTGCAAGGGATCGAAGCTGTCCCACCCCATCGGCAAGACAGCGATCGGCTTTTCCGGGACTGACCGATCGGCGAGATAGCGTTGCACCTGTTGCCTGACGAATTGCGAGCTGGTCAGCCAGCAATCCACGCTCGGGGCGATCCCGTGAAGCTGCTCGGCAAAGATCCGCACGGCGCCGGCGGGGGTCCATTCCGGCCGCTCGATGAGATAGAGGTCGTGGATCATCTGGACGATCCGCACGCCCGTTCGCTTCTTCAGACCAGCGACCGTCGCGACGTACTTCTTCTGCCACCAGAGATCGCCGGGATTGAACAACGCGTCGTGCGCGCCGGGCGGCGCAACGATATCGAGCGCAGGCAACGACCGACCCGCGGCTCCTTCCGTCCAGGCCTCGATGAGACCTTCCATCCGGGTCAGCCCGGCCGCCAGATACGGCAAATGGAAATGTCGACCTTCGGACATCATTTCCGGGAGTGTCGCCAATCTCAGTCCCTGCGCCAGTATGCGTCGCAGGCGCGATATTGCCGAGGAGCGCCCGCTACCGAGGTTGGCAATCAGTTCGGGTTCGATCCTGTAGAAACGATCGCTCCCGAGGATGCGCACCACGAACTCGACCGCGGACGATTGGCGGACGACATCCGAGGAAGCTACCTTTTCGATAACCCTCTGCACGCCGCCGGGATGCCGGTAGTAGGCATACCAATGGACCAGCCCCGTCAGGTCGTAGAGCAAACGCGCACTCACAGGTCGCGTCCGTTCCCGTCGAGGTTCGCCTGCTTCAGCAACACCCGGCCGGCATCGTTCCATGTTGGGAAATGCTCCGAGCCAAGGGCCTCGGCAATTCTCAGCCGCTCTCGCTGAAGGGCAGCGCCATCGGTGATCCAATGGGCCATCGCAGACTTCAAACTCGCCGGATCCAGTGGATCGAAATGGACCGCGAGGCCACGACCGGACTCACGCAGCGCTCCGCCGGTCGAGGCGATACAGGGCACGCCATGGGCGATGCTCTCCTGCACCGGCAGTCCCCATCCCTCGGAGTAACTGGGCGATACAGTGAAGAGCGCGGCGCGATAGATGACAGACAGATCGGCGTCGCGAACCCTGGTCAGCCACCTGGCGTGCGGGTTGCGCCGCAGGCGTGCCGCAAGACCCTTCGCGCTCCACCCGTAACCGCCCACGACCACCAACTTTGGAACACGCTCACCGAGGTCCCGGCGCAAGTCCTCCATGACATCGAGTAGCATCGCCAGATTCTTGCGCGGCTCGACGGTTCCGACGAACAGGATGAAGGGCTGACCGACGATGCCATAGCTCCGGAGCACCGCCGCGGCGCCGGGGCGATCCTCCCCCCTTGAAACCGCGAAACTATCCCAGCCCATGGGAAGCACCTCGACAGGTCGCGAAGGCAGCGAGTGGCTCTCCAGATAGGTCTTGAGTTGTTCCTTCACGAAGGTCGAATTGGTCAGCCAACGATCGACGGCGGGTGCAGCCCCGCCAAAGGTGGCCGGAAAAGTGCGCGCGAAGGTTGATGAGAACCAGTCAGGCCGTTCAATAAAGAAAAGATCGTGGATCATTTGCACGACCTTCACCCCCGTGCGGGCTTTCAGCCGAAGCAGGAACGGGGCGTAGTGGTTCTGCCACCATAAATCCCCCGGGTTGAAAAGCACGTCCTGCGGCCCGGGCTCCCGCACGACTTCCAGCGACGGCAAGGCGGCCGGCAGTCGCCTGCTGAACCAGGCCTCGACCAGCGGCGCCAGATGGGACAGGCCGAGCAGGAAGTAGGGAACATGGATAATTCTCATGTCCGACAGCGGCCCCCTTGGCCGTGCCTGTCGCAAGGTCATCGTGAAGAGGGCGCGCAGGCGGGCTATCGCCACCCGGCGCTGCAGCGGATTCTGGAGATCACGCAATATGCCACGATCGACCCTGTACAATTTGTCGCCGCCAAGCGCACGCGCCACGAACTCCACCTGCTTGTTCTGCTGAACAGCCGTCGAGGAACACAGCTTTTCGGTCACCCTCTGGATGCCAGAGGGATTCGAGAAGAAGGCGTACCAGTGAAGCAGCCCCGTGACGTCGAACAGCAGTCTACGGGTCACGTCCGGACTT
>CAIYWM010000191.1 GCA_903929895.1 uncultured Alphaproteobacteria bacterium | reverse complement strand
CGCAGTCCATAAACACGCTTATTTTGCTGCATTTTTTGCAGGCTCTCCATTCTCGGCCCCAATACAGGCCCCAATCCGCGACACAGATTGGATCGGAGTAATTCAGACGATTTTGGAGCGTTACGGAGGAGCGTAACAGACAGTGCTGTGCTGTCTATTCCCTATCGCCTGACTGCTGCCCCGTGATGCGCAGCAAGCCCTTCTTCAGGATCGCGCGCTCCTCGGGCGTAAGGGCCGTCACATCGATGGCTGCGGGCCTCGCCTCGACCGCGACAGGGCCGCCACCAGCACCGACGAGTTCATTCACGCGCCGCTCAGTGTGGCCTGCCCCCTGCCGCGATACCAGTCGGTGAGTTAGAGTCCGGCCGCTCTGGCCAGCCCGTGGGCTGACCGGAGCGGAGCGTAGGGAAGGTCCGGGCTGCCCGGCTCGATGAACAGTGTCTTACGCAAGCATGCAATCTCCGACAGCCGATTACTTCAGGCCGCAGACGATGGTTCGCGCTTCCTCAGCTGATCCCAAACGCCAAAAACAAGAAGAGTGTGTATTAGTGTCCGGCGTCAGGACCACTGATACGGATTTAGCGTCTTGAGGAAGAGAGGATTTCCGGCTCATCGTCATCCCCAGGGGAGCGAGATGAGACAGAAATCGACTACGAGTAATTCGCCATCCGAGCGCCTTGTGAAGAACATCCGCCGGGCGACCCGTAAGCACTATTCAGCTGAAGAGAAGATCCGTGTCGTCCTGGACGGCCTGCGTGGCGAGTCGAGCATTGCCGAGCTGTGCCGCCGGGAGGGAATCGCCGAGGGTCTTTATTACAGCTGGTCGAAGGAGTTTCTGGAAGCTGGCAAGCGCCGGCTGGCGGGCGACACGGCACGCGCGGCGACGAGCAGCGAGGTGACAGACCTTCGCCGTGAGACGCGGGCGCTGAAGGAGGTCGTGGCCGAGCAGGCGCTGGAGTTGCGTCTGCTCAAAAAAAGCATGATCGCAGATGGGGGAGACGGGGAATGAGATACCCCGGCTGCGAGAAGCTGGAGATCATCCGCCTGGTCGAGCAATCGCACCTGCCGGTTCGTCGGACGCTGGCTACGCTCGGTATCCTGCCGATGACGTTTTACCGGTGGTATGCCCGCCTGCAGGCCGGCGGGCCCGAGGCGCTGGAAGACAAGCCGTCGCGGCCCCGGCGGGTGTGGAACAAGATCCCGGAGGAGGTCCGGGAACAGATCGTCGAACTGGCCCTGGACGAGCCGGAACTGTCGCCACGGGAGGTGGCGACGCGCTTCACCGATGTGAAGAAGTACTTCGTGTCGGAGGCATCGGTTTATCGGCTGCTCAAGGCGCACGACCTGATCACCAGCCCAGCCTTCATCGTCGTGACAGCTGCCGACGAGTTCAAGGACAAGACGACGGCGCCGAACCAGCTGTGGCAGACCGACTTCACCTATCTCAAGGTGATCGGCTGGGGCTGGTTCTATCTGTCGACCATCCTCGACGACTTCTCGCGTTACATCATCTCCTGGAAGCTATGCACGACGATGAAGGTCGAGGATGTGACTGACACCCTGGAACTGGCGCTCACGGCATCAGGCTGCGAGAGCGCCCAGGTCGCCCATCGGCCACGTCTGCTGAGCGACAACGGTTCCTCGTACGTCGCCGGCGACCTGGCGGAATGGCTCGAGGACCGCGGCATCAAGCATATCCGTGGCGCTCCCTTCCATCCCCAGACCCAGGGCAAGATCGAACGCTGGCACCAGACGTTGAAGAACCGCGTCCTGCTCGAGAACTACTATCTGCCCGGCGATCTCGAGGCTCAGATCAATGCCTTCGTCGATCATTACAACCATCAGCGTTACCACGAGGCCATCG
>CAIYWM010000190.1 GCA_903929895.1 uncultured Alphaproteobacteria bacterium | reverse complement strand
CGGCCGCGGGCTTCGCGCCCAGCGCCTTCTTCGCAACCGCGACGCCCTTTGATGCGCTCTTGGGCGCGCTCCTGGCGGCGACCTTGGCGACCTTCTTCTTGGCGGCCATGCTCAGATTCCTTCTTTTCTGCGATCGAAGAAGCCCTTGGCCCACAGTGAGTGAGCGCCGATCAGGGGCAACCAGACGATGAGGACCCAGAGCCACCACGGATACTGGCGACTCACGATGAAATTAAGCGGGATGATCACGAGCAGCGCGAGAAGCCCGACCATCAGGTGCTTGCGCACGATCCGGCCGCGCCTCATGCGCTCCTCGGGAGACAGGTGCACGGCGTCCCCGTCACAGAGGCACGTTGCCGTGCTTGCGCCACGGGTTCTCGAGCTTCTTGGTCTCGAGCGTGGCCAGTGCCCGGCAGATTCGGCGGCGCGTGCCGTGCGGCATGATCACGTCGTCGATGAAGCCGCGATTGGCCGCCACGAATGGATTGGCGAACTTCTGGCGGTATTCCTCGGTGCGCGCCGCGATCTTGGTGGCGTCACCGACATCGGACCGGAAGATGATCTCGACTGCGCCCTTGGCGCCCATCACCGCGATCTCGGCGCCCGGCCAGGCATAGTTCACGTCGCCGCGCAGGTGTTTGGACGCCATCACGTCGTAGGCGCCGCCATAGGCCTTGCGGGTGATCACCGTGACCTTCGGCACGGTCGCCTCGGCATAGGCGTAGAGCAGCTTGGCGCCGTGCTTGATGATGCCGCCGAACTCCTGCGTCGTGCCCGGCAGGAAGCCCGGCACGTCGACGAAGGTCACGATCGGGATGTTGAAGGCGTCGCAGAAGCGCACGAAGCGCGCAGCCTTGCGCGAGCTGTCGATGTCGAGGCAACCCGCCAGCACCATCGGCTGGTTGGCCACGAAGCCCACCGAGCGGCCGGCCATGCGGCCGAAGCCCACCACCATGTTGGCCGCCCATTCCGGCGACAGCTCAAAGAAATCGCCCTCATCCACGACCTTCAGGATCAGCTCCTTGATGTCGTAGGGCTTGTTCGGATTCTCGGGCACCAGCGTGTCGAGCGAGAAATCGTCGCGATCGACCGGGTCGAGCGTCGCGCGGACCGGCGCCTTCTCGCGATTGTTCGAGGGCAGGAAGTCGACGAAGCGGCGAAGCTGCAGCAGCGCCTCGATGTCGTTCTCATAGGCGAGGTCGGCCACCCCCGACTTCTGGGTGTGCGTGAGCGCGCCGCCCAGCTCCTCCTGCGTCACCGTCTCGTGCGTGACGGTCTTCACCACGTCGGGGCCGGTGACGAACATGTAGGAGCTGTCCTTCACCATGAAGATGAAGTCGGTCATCGCCGGCGAGTAGACCGCGCCGCCGGCGCAGGGGCCCATGACCATCGAGATCTGCGGGATCACGCCGGACGCGAGCACGTTGCGCTGGAACACGTCGGCATAACCCGCGAGCGAGTCGACACCCTCCTGGATGCGCGCGCCGCCCGAATCGTTCAGGCCGAGCACCGGTGCGCCGACCTTCATGGCCATGTCCATGACCTTGCAGATCTTGGTGGCGTGCATGCCGGACAGGGCGCCGCCAAACACCGTGAAATCCTGGCTGAAGACATAGACCAGCCGGCCGTTGATCGTGCCGTGGCCGGTGACCACGCCATCGCCCGGGATCTTCTGGT
>CAIYWM010000189.1 GCA_903929895.1 uncultured Alphaproteobacteria bacterium | reverse complement strand
CTTGCATTGGCGGTCGAGGTTCGAGATGTCGTTGAGGTCCATGCTCATGCGCCGATCCTCGGGCGGCATGATGTCTCCGGTTGCCTGTTCGAGCGGCCCGAGCTGGCGGCTGAACGCAAGCTGGCTCTCGTCGACGAGATGCTGGTCGCGAAACACCAGCACGCCGTAGTTGTTCATCCCTTCATGGATGAAGGCGACCTCCTGGTCGCTCAGGCGCGTTGTAAGGTCGATGCCCGAGACTTCGCCGGCGAAGAACGGACGGTTCTGCGTATCGATCGGTCGAATGGCTATGCTCATGGTGGGGAGAGGCTAGCGCGCCTGGGAACGGCCGGCGAGGCGCGTGGACTGAATTTTGCTATCCTTGCTCGCAATGCAACATGATTCGTCGGCTATGCCGCGCCGCACCATCGGCAAGGCGGAACTCTTCCTCGGCTTCCTCAAGATCGGCCTGCTGGGCTTCGGCGGTGTGGCGCCGTGGGCCCGCCACATCATCGTCGAAGAGCGGCGTTGGCTCACCGATCGCGAGTTCGCCGAGATCCTGGGGATCGGGCAGGTTCTGCCGGGGCCCAACACGATCAACGCCGCCGTCATCATCGGCGACCGCAACCAGGGGATCGTCGGCGTCCTGCTCTGCCTGCTGGGCCAGATGGCGATGCCTCTGGTCATCGTGACCGCGCTGGCGGTCGTCTACGAACGCGTCGCCACGATCCCCGAGGTGGGAGCCGCGTTGATCGGGGCGGCAGCGGCCTCGGCCGGCCTCGTTCTGGGCACGGCGCTCAAGATGATCCGCAACATCCGGCCGACGCCGCTCTCCTATGTCATCGGTGCCGCGGGCTTTGCGGCGATCGGCCTGCTGCGCTGGCCGCTCGTGACCGTGGTCCTCGTACTGGTGCCGACCGCCATCGCCGCGACTTGGTGGGAGCGCCGCAAGTGACCGGTGTGCTGGCCGAGCTGGCGCGAACCTTCGCGCTGCTGTCTCTGGTGTCGATCGGCGGCGTGAACGCGCTGCTGCCCGAGATCCACCGCCAGGTCGTCGACATTCACGGCTGGATGACCGATGCGGCCTTCGCGAGCGCCTTCGCCATCGCCAATGCTTCGCCTGGTCCCAACGTGATCTTTGTCAGCCTGATCGGCTGGCAGGTCGCAGGTCTGTCGGGCCTGCTGGTGGCGACCTTCGCCCTGCTGATCCCGTCAAGCGTGCTGGCCTATTTCGCCGGTCGCGTGCTTACGCGCTGGTCACATCATCGGGCCGTGGCGGTGCTGCGCGCTGCGCTGATACCGGTCGCGCTCGGCATGATGCTTGCCTCCGGCGTCTCGATGATGCGCACCGTAGACCGCGACGTCGTCACGGTCCTGATCAGCCTCACGGCCACCGTCTTCGTCTACACGACACGGCGCAATCCGCTCTGGGCGTTGGCGAGCGGCGCGATCATCAACGTGGTGGCGCTCCACATTTTCTAGACAGGGGTCGGCCGCACCTTCGGCAGCTCCGCCCATTCGCGGAACAGGCGGCCATTGTCCTGGTCGAAAGGCTCGTCGAGGACCGTTGAAGACTGGATGCGCTCGACGCGGAAATTGCGGTAGCCGTTGCGCAGCTCGCACCAGGCGCCGATCAAAGTGACATCGACATAGTAGGCCGTGGCGATCGGCCAGATAGTGCGGTTGGTCCGCCGGCCCGTCTCGTCGGCATAGGCGATGTGGAGCTTGCGGCTGTCGCGGATGGCGGTGCGCACGTCGGCGAGGTCGACGCCCTGAGGTTCGACCGTGTCACCGGGCGAGACGTAGAAGGGCGTCGACGTGAGCTGCCGGCGTAGCGCTTCGGGGAGCACGACCGTCACCTTGGAGAAGACGCTGTCGGCCGCTTCCTGCAGCTTGGCGTCGCGCAGGCGGCGGACGAGGCGCGCGCCGATGGCGATGGCCTCGACCTCCTCGGCGGTGAACATCAGCGGCGGCAGGTCGAAGCTCTTGCGCAGCACGTAGCCGATCCCGGCGGCGCCATCGATCGGTACGCGGCGGGCCTGCAGGGTCGCGATGTCGCGATAGATGGTGCGCGGCGTCACTTCGAGCTCGGCCGCCAGCGCGGCGGCTGTGACCGGACCTTTGGCCGTCCGCAGGCGCTGGATGATGTCGAACAGACGGTCGGAGCGGCGCATGAGGCCCATTTTATAGGTCTATTTTATTCCTGACACAACGCTGTCAGTAGGACCTCTCTAGGGTCCGCCGCGTTCGCAATCGGAGAAACCATGCCCCCAGTCGAGATGTCCACGCCGCACGTGTTGCGCTCGCCGACCAGGCAGGCCGTCGTCGGCACGGCGCTTCTGGCCGCGTCGGCCGTCGCCTACAGCACCGCCGGCTTCTATACGCGACTGATTGATCTCGACGCCTGGACGATGCTCTTCTGGCGCGGTGTCTTCGGCGGGCTGTTCTTGACCGGCATGGTGATGTGGCGCGAGCACGGAAGTGTCGTGCGAGCGGTCTGCGCCATCGGCCGCGACGGCGTCGCGATCGCGCTGTGCTCGGCTGTCGCGACCGTGTGCTTCCTGAACGCGTTGCGCCTCTCGACGGTGGCTGACGTCCTGGTGATCGATGCGACGATCCCCTTCGTGACGGCCGGCATCGCCTGGCTGGTGCTCCGAGAGCGCGAGGACTGGGTCACGCTGGCGGCGACTGTCGCAGCGGCGGTCGGCGTGGCGGTGATGATGGGGGCAGCGGCATCGGGTGGACGAGTCGCGGGCAACCTGCTCGCCTTCGGCATGGCCGTGCTGATGTCGCTGGTGCTGGTGCTGATCCGGCGCAATCCCGGGATCAGCATGCTGCCGGCGGTCGGCCTCTCTGCCTTCCTCTGCGCGCTGATCGTGCTGCCGTTCGCGCGGCCGCTGGTCGTGAGCGGGCAGGAGTTTCTGCTGCTCGCGCTGTTCGGCATGAGCCAGTTCGGCCTCGGCCTGCTGCTGCTGGCCCTGGGTACACCGTTGGTCTCGGCGACGCGCGGCGCGCTGATCGGCGTGCTGCAGACGCCGCTTGGCACGCTGTGGGTCTGGCTCGCCTTCGCCGAGAGGCCGGGCTGGATGACTCTCGCGGGAGGCACGATCGTCGTTGCGGCGGTGGTTTGCGACATCGCGATCCGCCGTCCACAGAAGGCAATAACGTAACGATTGTGCGGGGTTGACGGCAGGAAAGGTGCTTCTTACATTTGAACAGTTATTCAAATGTCCAAAGCAAAGAAAACCCTCCTGTCCGACGACCATGCCGTGGCGCTGGCGGACCTGTTCCGGCTGCTGGGCGATCCGACCCGGCTGAAGATCGTGGTCTCATGCCTGCGCACGCCTCTTGCGGTGTCGGACATCGCCGAGCGGCTCGGCCTCTCGGTGTCGCTGGTAAGCCATCATCTGCGGCTGCTGAAGGGCGCGCGTCTGGTACGGGCCGACCGGCAGGGCAAGCAGGTCTACTACGAGGCCGACGACCTCCATGTCCGCCGCATGGTCGAAGACATGGTCAAGCACATCGCGGAGCACTGACATGAGCGCGAGCTGTCACACCCATTCGCACGGTCCCGGCCACAGTCATGACCACGGCGCCGCCGCAGCGGCCTCGCCCGCCTACCGGCGCATCCTGTGGATTGCGCTGGCGGTGAACCTCGCGATGTTCGCGATCGAGATCAGTGCGGGCGTTGCGGCGCAGTCGGTCTCGCTGCTGGCCGATTCGCTCGACTTCCTGGGCGACGCCGGCAACTACGGCATCAGCCTGTTCGTGCTCGGCATGGCGATCCAGTGGCGCGCCCGCGCCTCACTGGTGAAGGCCGCCAGCATGGGCGCCTTCGGCCTATGGATCGCCATTACGACAATCAATCACGCAATGGCCGGCACCGTCCCGGCGGCGCCGGTGATGGGCGTGGTCGGCGCGCTGGCGCTGGCCGCCAACTTCGGTGTGGCGCTGCTGCTCTATCGCTGGCGCGAGGGCGACAGCAACATGCGCTCGGTCTGGATCTGCACGCGCAACGATGCGATCGGCAACGTCGCCGTGCTGGCCGCCGCCGCGGGCGTGTTCGGCTCGGGCAGTGGCTGGCCGGACTATGTCGTCGCTGCGATCATGTCCGGCCTCGCCCTGGTCGGTGCCTTCCAGGTGACGCGCCATGCGATTGCAGAGCTGCGTCAGTCCCGGGAGGCGGGGGCTCACGCGCTCGGGAGCTTGTAGCTCTCGAATTGCTTGCGCAACGCGGTCTTCAGGATCTTGCCGGTGGCGCCGTGGGGGATGGCGTCGACGAACTGCACGTCGTCGGGCATCCACCACTTGGCAATCTTGCCGTCGAGGAACTTCAGAACGTCGCCCTTTTCAACCGAGGCGTCGGGACGACGGACGACGATGAGCAGGGGGCGCTCGTCCCACTTGGGATGAGCCACGCCGATCACCGCGGCTTCGGCCACGCCGGGACATCCCATGGCGGCATTCTCGAGGTCGATCGAGCTGATCCATTCGCCGCCGGACTTGATCACGTCCTTAGAGCGGTCGGTGATGACCACCGAGCCGTCGCTCTCGATCTTGCAGACGTCGCCGGTGTGGAACCAGTCGTTCTCGATGAACTGGCTCCTGCCGTCGCCCTTCATGTAGCCCTTCACGATCCACGGACCGCGCACGACCATGTTGCCCGAGACGCTGCCGTCCAGCGGCAGGTCGTTGCCGGCATCGTCGATGATCTTCATCTCGCAGCCGAACACCGGGCGGCCCTGCTTGGCGGTGATGGCGAAGCGCTCGGCGTCGGGCAGGTTGCGCTCGCCCCTGTTGAACCGGGTCAGGGTGCCGAGCGGGCTCATCTCGGTCATGCCCCAGCCCTGGGCGACCTCGACTTCATGCTCCTTCCAGAAGCGCTCGATCATGGCGTAGGGGACGGCCGAGCCGCCGATCAGGGTGCGCTTCACCGACGACATCTTGAGCTTGTTCTGCTGGCAATAGTCGAGCAGGGCCAGCCACACGGTCGGCACGCCGGCCGAGAGGGTCACCTGCTCCTTGTCGAGCAGCTCGTAGATGCTGGCGCCGTCGAGCTTGAAGCCGGGGAACACCAGCTTGGTGCCGCAGAAGGGGCCGGCATAGACGAGGCCCCAGGCATTGGCGTGGAACATCGGCACGACGGGGAGGATGGTGGTGTCGGGATCGAGCGCCAGCACCGGGCCCGAGCACATCATCATCGAGTGGATCATCGTGGAGCGATGCGAATAGAGCACGCCCTTGGGATTGCCCGTGGTCCCCGACGTGTAGCAGAGCGACGAGGCAGTCTTCTCGTCGAACTCCGGCCAGGTGAGGGTGCCCGGCTTGTCGGCGATCAGCTCCTCGTAGCAAAGCAGCCTCGGGATCTTGGCCGAGGTCGGCATGTGGGCGCGGTCGGTCATGACCACGACATGCTTCACGGTCTTGAGCTGGTCCCACACGCTCTCGACGATCGGCACCAGGTTGAGGTCGACGAAGAGGATCTGGTCCTCGGCATGGTTGGCGATATAGGCAACGTGCTCGGGCGCCAGGCGCGGGTTCAGCGTGTGCAGCACCGCGCCGATGCCGGAGATGCCGAAATAGAGTTCGAAATGGCGGTAGGTGTTCCAGGCAATGGTGCCGACCCGGTCGCCCAGCTTGATGCCGAGCCCCTGCAGTGCTTCCGCAAGCTGCTTGGCGCGCTTGTGGGCATCCTTGTAGCCATAGCGGTGGATCGGGCCCTCGACGGTCCGCGTCACGATCTCGACGTCGGGATAGGCGGCGGCTGCATAGTCGATGATCTGCGAGATCAGCAGCGGACGGTCTTGCATCAAACCCAGCATGGCGTTTCCTCTCTTACGCGCGCCGCTCGATATGTAGGCTTCTTAGGGTTAGGAGCGGCTTGATGTCCGGTTCTAGACCGAGTCCTTGCCCGCCGGGAAGGCTGACGCGACCGTCATGGACCGAAAAAACATCCTGCAGGATACCTTCGCGCAGGGGATTCGGGTTGGCATCGACCTCGAGCAGGCCGGGGCCGCGCACGGCGGCCAGCAGGTGCAGCGAATGGAGGAGTCCAATGCCGCCGCCCAGGAAGTGCGGGCAGAAGGTGCGGCCTGCCGCGAGGGCGGCGCGGGCGACGGGCAGGCAACCGGAATGGCCGCCCCATTTGGCGGCATCGGGTTGGATCACCCCGAACAGGCCGCTGTCGATGGCTTCCTGGAAGGGCCCGGCGCCGCGCAGGTTCTCGCCGGCGGCGAGCCGGGCCGGCGCAACGGCCGCGACCTGCGTCCATTCGGACAGGGGCCGGTCGGCCATCAGGGGCTCCTCGATCCAGCCCAGTCCGAACTCGGCGAGTTTCGGCGCCATCGCACACGCAGTACGCAGGTCCCAGCCTTGGTTGGCGTCGACCCTCAGCCGCTCGCCTTCCTGCAACTCGGCAGCCACGGGACGCAGCGAGCCGAGGTCGGTCTCCTCGCCGAAGCCGACCTTGATCTAGAAGGCGCGATAACCGGCGGCGCGCAAGCGACCCACCGTGTCGTAGGCGGCGCGGCCGGGGTTGAGGCCCGATGCATAGGCGGGGACGGGCGTGTCGTCGGTGCCTCCCAGCGCGCGCCACAGCGGCAGG
>CAIYWM010000188.1 GCA_903929895.1 uncultured Alphaproteobacteria bacterium | reverse complement strand
GGCCTGGGACGTGGTGTAGATACCGGACTCCGGGTTCGCGGCGATGGCCTTCATGAACTTCGACCCGGGCTCGAATCGCGTCGTCCCGCCAGGAGCGGGCTAGCGCGCGAGCAGGTCACCATCGGCGCGCTCAAGCGAGGTCGTATAGCTGTCCGACCCCGCCGCCTGCTCGAAAAGCTTGCCGAAAAAGGATGGTGGTATCGCCACGAGGACGACACCGTCGAAGCCGCCGTCCGGCCGTTGCCGCCGCTCGCTATATTGGAAGACGTCAGAGCTCTTGATCCGGCTACGGAACGTCTCGCTGACGTAACGCTGCTCCTTGCCGTCGCGATGGGCGATGAAATACGGGCGATCCGCTGCCGAGACATTGGCCGGGATGGGAAAGACGTTGGCGGCGACGAGGGGGCGGCCCTCCCTGTCGAGAATGAACACGTCCTCGACCTGCGGCAGCTTGCGGATGAGATGCTGGAGCTGCTCGTGCAGCCTCGCCTCGTTCTGCTGGATCTCGGCGTCGTTCTGGTCTTCGATGATACCAAGCACGTTGCTGACGACGAGCTGCTGCGTCTCGAACGTGGCGCGGGCACCGACATAGAGAAGATCGAGGGTGCGGCCCAGTCGCTCCTCGTACTGCCGCTGCGTATCGCCATATGCCAGCCAGCTCGCGCCGACGAACAGCAGGAGCGGCACGATGACGGTCGCAGCCAGAAGAACGAAGGATGCGTCTGCCGCCGTCGTGCCGCGCAGCGTCCAGGTCTGCAGTTTCAGGAGCCGCCGCACGTGCGCCTATGGATCTTTGCGGATGAGCGAGACCACGAAGTTCGAAAGCTCCGAAGCACTGTAAGGCTTGGGAAACGAGTGCGTCTTGATGCCGGCGGAGAGCCCACTCGGAGCCGACGCGCCGGAGCAGCGGATGATCGGAACGCCTGGCCGATGACGCGCGGCAGCCTCGATCACCTTCTCCCCAGACATGTCGGGCAGGCCGATGTCGACGATGATTGCCCCGAGCGGCCTGTCGCTTTCGATGACATCGAGAGCTTCGCGTCCAGTTGCCGCCTCGATACACTCGACGCCGACGTCGCCCAGCGCGTCGACGAGGACGGCGCGGATCAGGAACTCGTCTTCAGCCAGCAACACACTCGACATGCGGGAGCCCTATTCGGCCGCTCTTGCCACATCGGATTTGGGCTTGAACGGAAGAATGGTTGTGGCCCGCGCCGCAGGCAACGGCAAGGGCGGAGGTTCCACACCCAGCGTCCGCGCAGCGTTCCACGCCCAGCGCGGATCGAGCATGAACGGGCGGGCATGCGCCGTGCAGTCGGCCTCGCCCGCCGCAATGATCTTTTCCGCCTGCACCGGCTCGGTGATCAGTCCAACGGCCCAGGTCTTGATGCCGGCCTCCTTGCGGACGCGGGCCGAGAACGGCACCTGGTAACCGGGTCCGAGCGAGAGCTTCTGGCCCGGCGCATTGCCACCCGAGCTGACATCGACGAAGTCGCACCCGAGCGCCTTCAGCTGGCGAGCCGTCTCGACGGTGTCCTCGAGGGTGATGCCGCCATCGACCCACTCGACCGCCGACAGGCGCATGCCCAGCGCCTTTTCCGACGGCCACACCCTCCGTACGGCTTCGAACACTTCGAGCGGGAAGCGGCGGCGCTTCTCGGCGGTGCCGCCATACTCGTCGGTACGATGATTGCTGAGCGGCGACAGGAACTGGTTGAGACAGTAGCCGTGCGCGCCGTGCAGTTCGACCACGTCGAAGCCCAGGCGCAGGCTGCGCTCGGTGGCGGAGACGAAGGCCTCCTTCACGCGCTTCAGGCCGACCGCATCGAGCGCCACCGGCGTGTGCCAGTTTTTCTCCGGATCGTACGCCAGTGCGGACGGACCGTAGGTCGTCCAGGGCAGATCGGGCGCATCCGCCTGCGTGAGTGGCCCGCCGCCCTGCCAGGGACGCTGCGCCGAGGCCTTGCGCCCGGCATGGGCGAGCTGCACGCCGAGCTTCACGCCGGGCATCCAGCCGCGGACCCAGTCGATGACCGGCTTCAGCGCCGCTTCGTTCTCGTCGCTGTAGAGGCCGAGGCAGCCCTGCGTGATGCGGCCCTCGCGCTCCACATGGGTCGCCTCGAGGCAGAGCAGGCCGGCACCCGACATGGCGAGCATGCCGTAGTGGACCTGATGCCAGGGCTGGGCGCTGCCGTCGACAGCCGAATACTGGCACATCGGCGAGACGACGATGCGGTTGGGCAGCGTTACGCCGCCGAGCTCGACGGGAGTGAAGAGTTGGGCGGTCATGGGGATCCCTGAAAGGTTAGCCGTTGATCGAAGGTCCGGCCTCGTGGCCCAGCCACTCCTCGATCAGGCGGCGGGCGATCGAATCGCGGCGCGGCATGAAGAAGGAACCGTCCTTCGGAAGATTTTCGGTGCGCAATTCCTCGCGGCTCATCCAGCGTGCGCTTTCGAGCTCGGACTCGTTGACGCTGAAGTCCATCGACTCGGCCTCGGCATGGAAACCGATCATCACCGACGCCGGGAACGGCCACGGCTGGGACGAGCGATAGATCACGTCCTTC
Source organism: uncultured Alphaproteobacteria bacterium (assembly GCA_903929895.1). Taxonomy (GTDB): domain Bacteria; phylum Pseudomonadota; class Alphaproteobacteria; order Reyranellales; family Reyranellaceae; genus Reyranella. The sequence goes on along the minus strand of CAIYWM010000188.1, from coordinate 635 downwards.
ACCTTGACCTTCACTTCCTCGTAGACCTCGCGCGCCACGGCATCCTCGAAGCTCTCGCCGGGCTCGACGAAGCCCGCCAAGGTCGAATGCATGCCGCGCGGGAAATGCTTACCGCGGCCCAGCAGGCACTTGTCGCCGTGATGGACCAGCATGATCACCGCGGGGTCGGTGCGCGGGAAGGTCTCGGTCTTGCAGTTCTCGTTGGTGCACATGCGCACGTGGCCGCCGCGCGTCACCTTGGTGGTGGCGCCGCAGACGCCACAATAGCGATGGCGGCGGTGCCAGTAGGTCATGCCGCGCGCGTAGGCGAGGATCGAGCCCTCGCGCGCGAACAGCAGCGGGCCGACCTGGCGCAGGTCGACGAACTCGCCCAGGTCCTTCAGCGGCACGTCCTTGCCGGTGACGTCGACGGCGAAGTAAGGCGTGCCCTCGACGTAGCCCAGGAAGATCTGGACGTCGCTCGAATTGGCGATCGCGCGGCCCATCATGCCCTGGAGGAACACGGCCTCGGGATTGCCGCCGGTCTTCACCAGGTTCTTCTCGGTGTCGATCGGCACGAAACGGGCGGCCCCCGAGGAGGCCAGCTCGATCATCCGTTCATCGTTCTCGCGCTCATGGCTGGCACGGTCGATTTC
>CAIYWM010000187.1 GCA_903929895.1 uncultured Alphaproteobacteria bacterium | reverse complement strand
TGCCGGCCAGGACTATGCATCGGTTGTCGGTACGCTGACGTTCGCGGCAGGCGAGACTGCCAAGACGGTCAACGTCGACATTCTGGGCGACACCCTCGTCGAGACCAACGAGACTTTCTCCCTGACGTTGTCGTCGCCAACGGGAGCCACGATTGCCAAGGGTCAGGCCACGGGCACCATCTACAACGACGATAGCGATGCGCAGCCCGCGGCGCTGCCTGCCATCTCCATCGCAGACCTGTCGACCAGGGAGGGTAACGGCGAGCACAACCACTTCATGTTCGCTGTGACGCTGGACAAGGCATCGTCCGTGCCGGTGACGGTGCAGTACAAGACCGTCGATGGAAGCGCTGCCGGCGGCGTGGACTACACGGCTTCCACGGGGACGGTGACGTTCGCGCCGGGCATGACCTCGCAGACGATCCACGTGGATATAAAAGGCGACAGCGTCGCCGAGGCTGACGAGACATTTACCGTGCTGCTGTCGTCGCCCGTCGGCGCCACGATTGCTGACGGGTCGGGCACCGGCACGATCACCAACGACGATGTGGCCGCCCCGGTCCTGCCAAGCCTGTCGGTATCGGATGCCACGCGGGCCGAGGGAAATTCGGGCACGGCGACGCTCAACTTCACCGTCTCGCTGTCGAAGGCGGCCACGGGTCCGGTGACGGTTCAGTACGGCACCGCTAACGGCACGGCGAGTGCGGGTTCCGACTATACGGCAAAGTCGGGCACGCTCACCTTCGCGGCGGGCGAGACCTCGAAGAAGGTCTCGGTGGCTGTGTCGGGCGATACCGTCGTCGAGGCGAACGAGACGCTGACGCTGAACCTCTCGGGCGCCAGCGGTGCCACGATTGCCGACGGCTTGGGCGCGGGCACGATTACCAACGACGACGTGGCCGTCCCGGCCAGCGGGATGGCGGTTGGTTACAAGGTCAGCGACAACTGGGGCGCAGGCTTCATCGGCAACATGCAGGTTGCCGCCGGCGCTACGGCTCTGAAGGGCTGGACCGTCGAGTTCGACGCGGCGTTCGCCATCACCAACATCTGGAACGCCCAGATCGTAAGCCACGTTGGCAATCATTACGTCATCAAGAACATGTCCTATAACGGCACGATCGGCGCCAACCAGGATACAAGCTTCGGTTTCCAGGCAACGCCGGGCAGCGACGGGACAGCGGCTACGGGCTTTGCGCTCAATGGCATGCCGTCCGGCAGCGTGACGCCGGCACCCGCGCCGGTCCTGCCAAGTCTGTCGATAGCGGATGCCGCGCGGGTCGAGGGAGATTCGGGCACGGCCATGCTCGACTTCACCGTGTCGCTGTCGAAGGCAGCCACGGGTCCGGTGACGGTTCAGTACGGCACCGCCAACGACACGGCGAGTGCGGGTTCGGACTATACGGCGAAGTCGGGCACACTTACCTTCGCGGCGGGCGAGCAGAGTAAGGTTATCCAGGTGCCGATTGCCGGCGACAAGCTGTCCGAGGGCAACGAGAAGTTCATGGTCACGCTGACCGATGCTCATGGCGCCGTCATAGGACGCGGCGCCGCAACAGCCACCATCAAAGACGACGATGGGGCGCGTGCGTCGCCATCATCGCCGCCCGTCACCGATACGACGGCGTATGGAACGTCGAGTAGCGATCTGGAGGCCCTGATGTCAGTAGTGGATTCATGGAGCGGCGGCTTCAACGCGGCCGTGACTATCCATAACGACGGGGGAGCCATCTCCGGTTGGCAACTCGAAATCGAGACGCATAGCGAGATCACCAGCATATGGAATGCGGAGATCGTTTCGCACGATGCCAGTGGCTACGTGGTCCGCAACGCAGCCTGGAACGGGAAGGTCGATGCAGAGGCCGACGTGAGCTTCGGCTTCACCGCGACAGGGCTGGCGGACCCGTCCAAGTTCGACTTTCTGATCTGATCGCCGGCCGTGATGCCGGTGAGCCCACCGGCCCGTGCGACCGTCGAAGCCAAGTTCGCCGCCCCCGGCCTCAAGGTCGAGATCATGATCCAGGCCGCCAAGTAGGGCGCGTCCGCTTCTCTGAAAAGGGCCGGCACTTGCCGGCCCTTTTTTGTTTCCTGCGGCCCGACGTAGCGTTGACGGTGATGTCCGTCGTCGGCTTCCATCCGCTCGAACTCTGCGGAGAGGTCGGATGTTGGTGAAGAGCGTACTCGCGGGTCTGTGCCTCGTGGGATTGTCGTCGGTGGCGCTGGCGCAGGGCGGCCCGCAGCCTTACGGCAAGGGCTTCGACAACTGGGCGTTCACGCGGACGAAGGAGCCGAGCGGCGTCACGAACTGCCGCGCCTTCCGCCGCGTCGGCGGCCGTGACGACATCCTGGCGATGCGCACCGACGGCCACTCCTATCTCAGCGTCCGCGCCGAGGGCCGCAAGGGCAAGTTCCCCAATTCCATCGTCGTTCCCCTGCGCGAGCCCGCGAACGGCATGCAATGGGACCTCCCGGTCGAGGCCGACGGGAAGCGCATGTGGGTCGTGATGCCGCCGGCGGCGATCGAGACCATTGCCGCGAAGGGCGGCTACAGCATGCTGCTGGGCGGCAGCGAGGATCGCGACGACGTCAATCTCGGCAAGAGCGCCCCCGCCGCCTGGAAGCGCGTCAAGGAATGCGTCGTCGACTCGGGCGGGTGAGGCCGGTTTCATCGTCGCTCACATGCCCCGGCCCTGCTCGTAGACCTTGCCGGCCCTTTGTCTTTTTGATCGCCCAAATCCTCAGGCCGAGGATCATGTCTTGGGATCGGGCGCGAGGAACGCCAGGACAGTGGTCATATAGCTGTCGAACAGCGGTCCCTGCGGCAGTACGACATGATTGGCGCCTGCGATTTCGTGGAAGCGGGCGCCCGGAATTCCACGTGCGATCTCGCGACTGCGCTCGGCGGGTATCCAGGCATCATCGCGACTGTGCAGCACCAACGTCGGCGCGCGCACCTTGGAAAGCTCCGCCGAGACGTCGACATGGGCGAGCATCTTCAGAATCCGGGCTGCCGTCTCGCCCGAGGCCGAGACCCGCTGCAGCTCGTTGATTTCGTGGATCTGGGCTGTGCTGGCCTCCGGGAAGCCCAGAGAGGTGAAGAGCTGCCGGAAGGCGGGATTGTCGCTGCCCCAGTTCTCCGCAACCAGCGTGGCCATGGCTTCCACGGCGGCCGCGCGTTGCGGCGCCACCACCAGCGAGCCACGGGCATAGCCTCCGGCCAGCACCAGCCGGCTGATCCGGTCGGGATGGCGCGCGGCATAGGCGATGGAGACCGCGACGCCCTGCGATAGTCCAAAGAGCGCGAAGCGATCGAGACCCAGGGCATCGACCACCGTTTCGAGGTCGCTGACCGCCGCCTCGAAGGAGATCTCGACGTTCCGGTCGGAAAGGCCGGTGCCCCGTGCGTCGTAGCGGAGCAGCCGATGGCGGCCGGCGAGGGCGGCCACCACCTCGCGCCAGATCGTGGTGCGAAGGTCATGCTCGACATGGCTCATCCAGGCCGGCGCACGGACCAGGGGGGATCCGTCGCCTAGGGTGGCGACCGCAAGGTGGGTGCCGTCGGCCGTTCGGCAATACCGGATTTCCTGGGCCGGAAGCGCTGCAGCCGAGGCTTCGCCAAGGGCCGGGGCGTCGCCGATGAACCGATAGCCGCGTCCCGAGACCGTGCGGACATAGCCACGGCTGTCGCCATCTTCGCCGAGCGCACGTCGCAGGGCATAGACCTGCACCTGCAGGTTGTTCTCTTCGACCCTGGTGCCCGGCCAGACTTTTGCCATCAGCTCCGACTTCGTCACCAGCGCGCCTTCCGCGGCGAC
>CAIYWM010000186.1 GCA_903929895.1 uncultured Alphaproteobacteria bacterium | reverse complement strand
GGGCGTCGGCAACGTCATGAAGGCCGTGCACTGGTGGGGGCTGGCCCCCGGCCTGCTGCTGGTGCTGGGCGTCATGTACAGGTGGTGGTCCGACGTCATCGCCGAGTCGCGCGTCTATCACACCGCCGTGGTCCAGCTCGGCCTGCGCTACGGCATGATCCTGTTCATCGCCTCGGAAGTGCTGTTCTTCGCGGCCTTCTTCTGGGCCTTCTTCGACGCCGCCCTCTTTCCGGGCGCCGCGAACATGCCGGTCCGTGCCGAAGCGACCGGCGGAATCTGGCCACCCAAGGGCATCAGCATCATCGCGCCGTTCGACCTGCCGCTGATGAATACGCTGATCCTGTTGCTGTCGGGCACGACGGCGACCTGGGCGCATCACTCCATCATCGAGGGCAACCAGAAAGACGCCGTTCGCGGCCTGCTGTGCACCGTGCTCCTCGGCATGATCTTCACGGGCGTCCAGGCCTACGAGTACCTTCACGCGCCGTTCACATTCAGCCAGGACATCTACACGTCGACCTTCTTCATGGCGACGGGCTTCCACGGCTTCCACGTGCTGGTCGGCACGATCTTCCTGATCGTCTGCCTGATCCGCGCCGCGAAGGGCCAGTTCAAGCCCAAGCAGCATTTCGGCTTCGAGGCCGCTGCCTGGTACTGGCACTTCGTCGACGTGGTCTGGCTGTTCCTGTTCTTCTGCATCTACTGGTGGGGCGCCGGCAAGGCACCGATCGCCCTGCACTGAGGCAGGCCTACAGGCTATCTTGGAACCGCCGGGTGCTCCCCGGCGGTTCGTCTTTGGGAGACACCCCGTTGTCCGACTGGCCCCGCCAATCGCCTCTCGACGTCGCCCTGCGCGGCGCCTGCCCCCGTTGCGGCAAGGGACGGCTGTTCTCCGGCCTGCTGACGGTGGTCGATCGCTGCTCCTCGTGCGGACTCGACCTGCGCGGCAACGATGCGGGCGACGGGCCGGCGGTCTTCGTCATCCTGGGGCTCGGCGCCATCATCATGATCCTCGTCTTCTGGGTCGAGTTCCGCTTCGAGCCGCCCTGGTGGGTGCACGTGGCGATCTGGCTGCCGCTCACCTTCGCGCTGGCCGTCTGGATGCTGCGCTTCCTCAAGGCCCTGCTGGTCGCCCAGCAGTTTGTCCATCGCACGACTGAACTCGACGAGTAGGGGAGACACCATGATCCGGCTGAGGCCCGCTCTCTGGCCCACGCTCGTCTCGCTGCCCATCCTGGTCCTCTCGCTGACCCTCGGCATCTGGCAGATGGAGCGTCGCGAGTGGAAGCGCGACATCATCGATCGCATCGCCGCGAACCAGGCGGCGCCGCCGATGACGCTCGACCAGCTGCTGAGCGGCATTCCGTTGCGCCACGAATACGGGCGCGTGAAGGTCGCCGGCACCTTCGAGCATGGACGCGAGTTCTTCCTGGCGGCGCGCAGCCTGAAGAACAAGGTCGGCCTGCAGGTCATCGTGCCGCTCAAGACCGATGACGGCCGAGTGGTCCTGTTCGATCGCGGCTGGGTGCCCGATCGCAATGCCGCGACGCAGCTGGCGGCGCAGCCTTCGGGGCGGGTCGAGCTCACGGGCCTCGTTCGCCGGTCGCAGGTCAGGGCACGCTTCGCCCCTGAGAACGTCCCGGAAAAGAACGTCTGGTTCCAGGCCGACGTGCCACTGATGCGCAAGATGGCGGGGGCGCCGCCTGATGCCAAGCTCGACAGCTTCTTCCTCGAGTCCGACGCCACGCCCAATCCGGGGGGCATACCGGTGGGCGGCCAGACCCGGCTCGAAATCCCCAACGACCATCTCCAGTACGCCATCACCTGGTTCCTGCTCGCTCTCGCGCTGGCCGGCGTTTATCTCGCCTATCACTGGGAAAACGGCCGGCTGGAGATCAACGGGCGCCGGAAGGCCCCATGATCGCCAACGATCCCTATGCCGAGCTGGAGCGTCGCTTCGCACGGCTGAGCGATATCGGTCGCGCGGCGGCCATCCTGAACTGGGATCGTTCGACGATGATGCCGGACGGCGCGAGCGGCGATCGCGCCGACCAGTTGGCCACCCTGGGCG
>CAIYWM010000185.1 GCA_903929895.1 uncultured Alphaproteobacteria bacterium | reverse complement strand
GGTGGGGGCCAGCAGGCCGTCGAGCCGCGTCGGAGCCGGGTCGACCACCGATGGCGTATCGTCGAGGATGCGGTAGATGCCTTGCGCCGCCGAGAGGCCGACCATGCCCTGGTGCAGCACCGAGCGCAGCTCGCGCATCGGCCGGAAAATCTCGATGCCCAGCATCAGGATGACGAGCAGCGAGGTGAGCGTCATGGCGCCGGCCTCGACCCGCGAGGCGCCGTAGATCAGCGCCGCCGCGGCGCCACCCGCGATCGACGTGTCGGTGATGCCGCGCGCCAGCGAGTTGGTGCCCAGCACCCACATGGTGCGGCGGAAAAGATCGCGGGCTTCCACTTCAAGTTTGTCGGCGCGCGCCTTGCCCTGGCCGAACGCCTTCAGGGTCGCCAGACCCTGGATCGAATCGAGGAACTCTGCAGCGAACGACTTGTAGGCGGTCATGCGCGCGATCGAGGCGCGCACGTCCCATTTGTGCCAGAGGGCCGGGGCGAACAGCGCGACCAGCGCGAAACCCAGCATCACCAGCGCCACCGGCAGGTCGATGAAGGAGATCACCGCGAAGATCAGCAGCGGCGTCAGCAGCGCGATCAGGAATTGCGGCAGGAACTGCCCGAAATAGGTTTCGAGCTGCTCGACGCCGTCGATCATGGAGAGGGTGAGGCCGCCCGAGCGCTGGCGACCCACGGTCGCCGTGCCAAGCGAGGCGACCTTGTCGTAGAGCGTACGGCGCAGCACCTTCTGGACCCGCGCGGCCGTCTCGTGCGCCAGCACGGCGCGCCAGTGTTCGGCCACGCCGCGCAGCACCATCACCCCGGCGATCAGCAGGATCGGCAGCACGAGCTCCTGCAGCGGCCGTCCGACGAAGATCTGGCCGATCAGCCAGCCCAGGAGGCCGAGCCGCGCGATGCCGCATCCCACGCCCAGGAGGCCGACGGCGACGGTGGCGGCGATGCGGGCACGCACGCCCTTGGTGAAGACGAGCAGACGAGGTTCGATGTGCATGGCGCGATGCTAGGGCGAACGCCTGTATTCGTCAGTCCACATTTCGGAAAGCCCGCTGTACATTTCTGAACATGGACAAGAATTGGGACGATCTCCGCATCTTCCTGGCCTTGGCGCGCGGCGGCACCCTGACCACGGCGGCGAAGGCGCTGGGCGTCAGCCACCCGACAGTGTCGCGCCGCGTGCAGGCGCTGGAGAAGCAGATCGGTGCGCGCCTGTTCGACCGGCTGCCCGACCGCTTCGTGCCCACCGGCGCGGGCGAGGAACTGCTGGCCGACACCGAGGCGATGGAGAAGGCGGCCCACTCGATCCATCGCCGCAGCGCCGGTCTCAGCGACACAGTGAGCGGCACGGTGCGGCTCTCGGCGGAGGAGGCGACCGCTGCGCTGATCGCACGCTACTCCGCCGAACTCAGGCGCAAGCTCAGTCAGATCGAATTCGAGGTCGTTTCGAGCCACACGCTGGCCAACCTGTCTCGCCGCGAGGCCGACCTCCTGATCCGCGAACAGGTGCCGGAGCTGGGCGGCATCGTCGCCCGCAAGCTGGGACGGCTGGCCTATGCGGTCTACGCGGCGCGCGATTTTCCCGTGAAGCGGTCCACACCGGCGGCGCTGGCCGCGCTGCCCTGGGTCGGCTTCGACGACGACCACCTGCGCATGCAGGGGCAAAGCTGGCTATTGGATTTTCGCGGCGGGCGCCGTCCGGAGATTCGCGGCAACAACTGGCTCGTGCTGCACGATGCGGCCCGCACCGGCGCCGGCCTCGCCGTGCTGCCCTGCCATCTCGGCGATCCCGACCCGCTGCTGCGCCGGATCGGTGGCGTCATCCCGGACGTGTTCGCAGACCAATGGCTGCTGGTCCATCGCGACCTGCGCGCACTGCCGCGCGTGCGCGCCGTGATGGATGCGGTGATCGACCTCTTTCATCGCGAGCGACCGTTGCTCGAGGGCCGCTCTCCTTCGTCCGCGAAAGGTGCGGCGACGTCCTAGCGGGAATGCAAGCCCTTGTGCTGCAGGTCGTTTGGGCCAACGATACTCAGAACGACGCGCCACTGGACTAGGGCGCGCAGCGAGGAAACCATGAAGACGATCGTACTTGCTTTGGCTCTGAGCGCCGTTGCCGTTGGAGCAAACGCCCAGGAATGGGCGCTGCCGATGGCGGCGAAGCCGGAGGATGTCGGGCTGTCCTCGACCCAATTGAAGCGGCTGGAAGCGGTGACGCAGAAGCATGTCGACGACGGGCTGGTGCCGGGCGCGGTGATGCTGGTGGCGCGACGGGGCAAGGTCGCGTGGGTCTCGACCCTCGGCAAGCGTGACGTCGCGCAGGGCGATCCGATGAAGACCGATTCGATCTTCCGCATCTATTCGATGACCAAGCCGATCGTCAGCATCGCGATCATGCAGATGGTGGAGGAGGGGCGGTTGCAGGTCAGCGATCCGGTGGCCAAGTTCCTGCCCGAGCTTGGCAAGATGAAGGTCGCGCAGGAGAAGACCGGCGCCGATGGCACGCACTCTCTGCTGCTCTCCGATCCGGAGCGGTCGATGACGGTGCAGGACCTGCTGCGCCATACGTCCGGCCTGATCTATGGCGGCCGGGGTGCATCCCTGGTGAACCAGGCCTATGTCGCCGCCAAGATCGGCGACCGGTCGATGAGCAACCAGGAGTTCGTCACCAAGCTATCGACCCTGCCGCTGCGCTTCTCGCCCGGCGCTCGTTGGGAGTATGGGGTTTCGACCGACGTGCTGGGACGCCTCGTCGAGGTGATCGACGGCAAAACCCTGGGCGAGTCGCTGTCGGAGCGCATCTTCAAGCCGCTCGGCATGGTCGACACGCAGTTCCAGGTGCCGGCCGCCAAGGTGGAGCGCGCCGCCCAACCCGGGCCGCGGCCCGGTGGCCAGCCGATGACACCGCGCTTCAAGGTCGACGATGGCGCGAAGTTCGAATCCGGCGGCGGCGGGCTCACCTCCACGATGAAGGATTACCTGCGCTTCGCGTCGATGCTCGCGAATGGTGGCGAACTGAACGGCAAGCGCCTGATCGGCAAGCAGACCCTGGCCTTCATGGCCGCCGACCATACCGGGACGCGGCCGGGCCGGCCGCCGGGGCTGGGCTTTGGGCTGGGCTTCGAAGTCAGAACGATGACAGGCGAAGCGGCCCTGCCGGGCTCGGTTGGGGAATATGGTTGGGCCGGCAATGCCGGGACGCTCTTCTGGGTCGACCCGAAGCACGAGCTGACGGCCATTTACATGGTCCAGGTGAGCGATCCCGACCGGATTGCGTTGCGCAATCAGTTCCGCACCATGGTGCAAGCCGCGATCATCGACTAGAAGACCCTTCTCTAGGGAGGTTCTTCATGATCCGTCGTTCGTTCCTGGCACTGACCGGCCTGCTTCTGGCCGGCCCGGCCGCCGCCCAGCAGCCGCCGCTCAAGGTGGCGCTGATCTACAGCAAGACCGGTCCGCTCGAGGCCTATGCACGTCAGACCGAGGCCGGCTTCATGCTCGGCCTGGAATACGCCACCAAGGGCACGATGGAAGTCGATGGCCGCAAGATCCAGGTCATCCTGAAGGACGACCAGTTCAAGCCGGACCTCGCCAAGGCCGCGCTGGAACAGGCCTATGGCGACGACAAGGTCGACATCGCCGTCGGTACCACCGGCTCGGCGGGCGCGCTCGCCATGCTGCCGATTGCCGAGGAATACAAGAAGCTGCTGATCGTCGAGCCGGCGGTGGCCGACCAGATCACCGGCGAGAAGTGGAACCGCTACATCTTCCGGACCGGGCGCAACTCCACCCAGGACGCGCTGGCCTCCGCCGCGACCCTGAAGGACGAGAATATCAGCATCGCCACGCTCGCCCAGGACTATGCCTTCGGCAAGGACGGCGTCGCCGCGGACAAGGCCGCGCTGGCCGCGGTCGGCTCCAAGGCCAAGGTCGTGCACGAGGAATACGCCCCGCAGGCCACGACCGATTTCACGGCGTCGGCGCAGCGAATCTTCGACGCGCTG
>CAIYWM010000184.1 GCA_903929895.1 uncultured Alphaproteobacteria bacterium | reverse complement strand
CGCAGGCCGAGTTCGGTATCCTCGGTGATGCACCAGGTGGCCCAGCCGCCCATCTCCTCCATGCAGGAACGGCGCACCAGGGTCATCGTGCCGTGCTGGATGATGGCGTCGTACTCGTTGCGCAGGCACATGCCGATGTCGAAGAAGCCGGCATATTCCCAGTTCAGCATCTCCTTGAACCGGTCGCCACGCCAGTCGCGGTGGTCCTGCGGCGCCTGAACATAGCTGATTTTGGCATCGTCAAAATACGGCACCAGCGCCTTCAGCCAGTCCGGCCGCACCATATAGTCGCTGTCTATGACGCCGATCACCTTGGCGTCGGGCGCGGTCTGGCTGAGCACGTAGTTGAGCGCGCCGGCCTTGAAGCCCTTCATGACGTCGAAATGGAAGAACTTGAAGCGCTCGCCGAGCTGGGCGCAGTAATCCTGCACCGGGCGCCACACCGCGGGGTCCTTGGTGTTGTTGTCGATGACGATGACTTCGAAATTCGGGTAGTCGAGCCCGGCCAGCGAATCGAGCGTCTGCATGACCATCGACGGCGGCTCGTTGCAGATCGCGAGATGCAGCGAGACTTTCGGCCAGTCGCGGTCCGCCGGCTGGCGGGCGATCATCTCAGCGGCGGGCAGCGCCTCGCGCGTCCAGCGGCCGCGCCAGATCGTCTCGGCCATTTCCAGAGCCTGCACCAGCGCCATGCCGAGGCTGGCCACCAGGAAGAAGGCCAGCACGCCCCAGCCCACCATCTCGGAGGCGACCATGTAGGTGCCGGCGGCAACGGAGGCACCGTAGGCCACAGCACTCGCCGACAGCGCCACCAGGGCGCAGAAGCCCACCTGCCCCGCCATGCCGAGGCGCGGCCAGCGCCACAGGAAGAGCAGCATCAGCGGCAACGCCGCCGCCAGCGACCAGGCGGCGCAGGAGAGCCACTGCGGAAAGGTCTCGATCGAACCGGTCCAGGCGAACTTCTGCTGCCGGTCGGCGTTCCAGAGGCCCCAGTAGCCGCCCGCCTTGCCCTCCAGGTCGTAGGACTTCCACGGCTGGTCGACGGCCTCGACGACGAAGGTGTCGATGTTCTGCGAGCGCAGCCACGCCACCATGTCGCGGACGTTCCTGGCCTGCTCGGCCGGCGTCGCATGCTTCACGACGCCCGAACCAGGGCTGCGGCGCGAGGCGCCGTTCGACGGCCAGCCGACTTCGGTGACGATAATGTTCTTGTTCGGGTAGAGCTTACGCAACAGCCCGATCTTCTCCTTCAAATACTCGAGCGGCGTCGAAATCGACTGCTCGTCCCAGTAGGGCAGGATGTGGACGGCGAGATAATCGACCTCTCGGGCAAGCTCGGGATAGCGCTCCCAGATGTGCCACGGCTCGGCGGTGCTGACCGGGACCTTGACGTTGCGCTTGACGTTGCGGATCTCGCGGATGAGCTGTGCCGGGCTGACGGCGTTTGGATCGCGCACATTCTTCTCGCCATCGAAGCGGAGGATGTTCTCGTTGCCGACCAGCACGCGCTCGATGCTGGGGTTCTGGTTGGCCATGCGGATCAGCGCGCCGGTTTCCTCGGCATTGACCTCGCTCGCCTCGCGGCCGAACTGCAGCTTGGCTTCGTTGGGACTGTAGATCCAGGCGCCGGGTACGAGCTTGAGGCCGTATTTGGCGGCCAGGGCCGGCATCGAGTCGCCACCGTCCGTCGTACGATAGGTACGCACGTAATTGACCTTGCCACCGAGCATCGCGAAGTCGCGCTCGATCTGGTCCTTTCTCGGCTTGATCTGGGGAGTCGGAGTTTCGTTTACGGCGGTACGCAGGAAGCTCCAGAGGCCGGTCGCCTTGCCGGCCAGCGGATCCTGGTCCTTGGCCCAGGGGGCGTAGGTGACGCCATGAAGCGGCCCCGCCACGTCGGCCGCCGTCACGCGACTGTCCAGCAGACGCCATCCGACTAGCGTGGCGGCAACGACGATGAATAAAACCAGGCCCCGACGCATCATATAGGGACGATCGCTCCGGCAAATCCGCCGATGGTCAACGCTCGCTTCGGGATCGCGGTCGCATGTCGCCTGCGGACGACAACCGTCAACGCAAGGACCGTGCCCGGATCGACTCTTCCAGCGAGCCGACTACCACGCAGTGCGGCGGACCTCTTCGAGGTTTCCTTGCGCCCGATTTCCTCGGCTGCGACCCTTCGCAGCCGGTAAGGCGACGCTTCAGTCTATAGCCTGTGGCTCCGGGTACGGTAAAGAGACCCAAAGCGATGATGGCTAAAATGCCCAATTGTCGCTGGCCTTGTCGCCCGTCCTTCGCCAAAACGCCACAAACGATGACCGATCAGGCCTCCGCCGCAGCGCCCGCTGCAGTCCCTCCCTCTGTTCGCGCAACCTATCGCGCGGCAGATCGTTTCGGCTTTCTTGAGCGCGCGGGCGCGCGCCTCCGTTACGCGTGGTGGAATGCCCTCGGTATCCCTCGCGGCACCGTCGTCATCCTGACCGGGCGCGGCGAATTCATCGAGAAGTACGCCACCGAGGTGGTGGGCGAACTGCTGGAGCGCGGCTTTGCGGTCGCCGCCATCGACTGGCGCGGCCAGGGCCTTTCCGACAGGCCGCTTCAGGATTGCGGCAAGGGGCATATCGACACCTTCGCGACCTACATGGCCGACCTCCGGCTGTTCCTGGAAACCGTCGTTTCGCCCGAGGCACCTCGCCCCGTGCTCGCCCTCTGCCATTCGATGGGCAGCCACATCATGATGCGGGAAATGGCCGAGAGCGGCAGCGGTCCCTTCTCTGCCGCCCTGTTCGTGGCCCCCATGACCGCGCTCCGGCGCGAGGCGATGCTGCGGTCGGTCCTGATGATCATGCCGGAGGTCCCCGCCGTCGAGGAACGGTACCTGTTCGGGACCGGTCCCTTCGTCCTGCTGGCCCGGGAATTCGCGTCGAACTTCGTGACCCATGACGAGCGCCGCTATCGCTTCACCGAAGACTGGTTCACCGCCGATCCACGCCTCACGCTGGGCGGTCCGACGATCGGCTGGTCCCGGCAGGCCGTCCGGTCGATGGCCGCCGTCCACGCCCCCGGCTATCTCGAGCGCATCGACATTCCGCTCCTCGTCATCACCGCCGGCGAGGACCGGCTGATCGACTCGCGGTCCCATGCCCCGCTGGTGGCGCGCCTGAAGCATGGCGAACACTTCACCATCGGCCATGCCCGCCACGAGATCATGATGGAGACCGACGAGATCCGGGCCCTGTTCTGGGAGGCGTTCGAGCGGCTGGTGAAGGGTGTGCTGAGCTGATGACTGAAGTCCAGATCCTGGTGATCTTCGTCGCCTTCATCGTCGCCGGTATCGCCAAGGGAGCGGTCGGTATCGGCCT
>CAIYWM010000183.1 GCA_903929895.1 uncultured Alphaproteobacteria bacterium | reverse complement strand
GGTACGGTCAGGTCATCGCCAAGGAGGCGATGGACATCGGCATCGAGCGGGCGAAGAAGCACGGCGTCTGCGTCGTCGGCCTGAAGAACTCCCACCACATCGGCCGGATCGGTCACTGGGGCGAGCAGTGCGCGCGCGCCGGCATGGTGAGCACGCACTGGGTGAACGTGCACGGCCACAAGTCCCTCGTGGCGCCGTTCGGTGGCGCCGAGGCGCGCTTCACGACCAATCCCTACTGCACGGCCATTCCGCGCAAGGGCCAGGAGCCGATCGTGCTCGACTTCGCGACCAGCCAGGTGGCGATGGGCAAGGTTCGGGTCGCCAACAACAAGCAGATCCAGATGGAGGAAGGCCTGCTGATCGACGCGGCGGGCAATGCCACCACCGAGCCCGGCGTGATGTACAACGCGCCCTACGGCGCCATCCTGCCGTTCGGCCTGCACAAGGGCGGCGGCCTCGCCGTGATCTGCGACCTGCTGGCCGGAGCGCTGACCGGCGGGCGCACGCACAGCCCGCGCACGATCAAGAAGAACGGCACCGACATTATCAACAACATGCTGTCGATCATCATCGATCCCGACTCGATGGGCGGCACCGCCTTCTTCGAGGACGAGGTCGACACCTTCATCGACTGGGTGAAGTCGGCGAAGCCGCAGCCCGGCGTTGCCGAGGTACTGGTGCCGGGCGAGCCCGAGCGGGCACGCAAGCTGGACCGCGAGAAGAACGGCGTGCCGATCGACACCACCACCTGGCAGCAGCTCGTGGACACGGCCCGCAAGGTGCGTTTGAACGACACGGATATTCCGCAGATGGCCGGCGCCTGACGCGACCGGATGACAGGAGACCGACCATGGCCAAGATGAAGCTCTATTACTCGCCGGCGTCGCCCTATGCCCGCAAGGTCAGGGTGCTGGCGATCGAGACCGGCCTCGACAAGAAGATGGACCTGGTGAACGTGGCGCTGACGCCGGTGGCGCCCAATGCCGACGTCGACAAGCACAATCCTGTCGGCAAGATTCCGGCGCTGTCGATCAAGAACATGGACCTCTTCGACTCGCCCGTGATCTGCGAGTATCTCGACAGCCAGCACAAGGGCCGCAAGCTGTTCCCGCGCAAGGGCCGCGAGCGCTGGATGGCGCTGCGCCAGCAGGCGATGGCCGACGGGCTGCTCGATGCCGCGCTGCTCGCCCGCTACGAGGGCTTCCTGCGGCCGGAGGACAAGCGCTGGCCCGACTGGTCGAAGGGCCAGATGAAGAAGATCGACGGCGTGCTGGATCAGCTCGAGGCCGAATCCAAGGCGCTCAAGGGCAAGCCCACGATCGGTACCGTCTCGATCGCCTGCGCGCTCGGCTATCTCGACTTCCGCTTCGGGCATCATGACTGGCGCACGAAGCGGCCGAAGCTCGCAAAATGGTTCGCCGCCTTCGCCAAGATGCCGTCGATGAAGGCCACGGTTCCGCCGCCGGCCTGACGTCATGACCGCCGACCAGATCATCGCCCGCTTCGGCCTGCAGCCGCATCCCGAGGGCGGCCACTACCGCGAGATGTTCCGTGCCGCCGCCGGAAAGGACGGCCGCGGCGCCAGCACCGCGATCTTCTTCCTGCTGAAGGCCGGCGAGCGCTCGCACTGGCATAGGGTCGATGCCGACGAGGTCTGGCATCACTATGACGGCGCGCCGCTCGAGCTTTCGATGAGCGACGAGGGGCGCACGACCCGCCACCTGCGTCTCGGCCGCGACTTCGGGCTGGGCGAGACGCCGCAGATCGTCGTGCCGCGCGGTGTCTGGCAGGCCGCCCGCTCGCTCGGCCACTGGACGCTGGTCGGCTGCACGGTCGCGCCAGCGTTCGATTTCGCAGGTTTCGAACTCGCGCCGCCCGGCTGGCAGCCGGGCGCTTAACGCTTCCAGAGCTCGCGCGAGGCCAGCACGGCGCCGAGCGTGACCAGCAGCGCCGCGGCGATCAGCGTGCCGGTCGGTTCGGCAAGTCCGAAGGCAACCAGGATCGCGGTCGAGAGGATGGGCGTCGCATAGGAGATCGCCCCCAGCGCGCGGATGTCGCCGCGCTTCACGGCGTGGTCCCAGAAGTAGAAGGCCGAGCCCGCCGGGCCCAGGCCGAGTGCCAGTACGGCGAGCCAGGCGGTGCCGCTGGCCGGCCAGACGGTGCGCTCGAAGACGAGATGGCAGGCGAGCGAGAGCAGGGCCGACGCGGCGCAGAAGGCGGCGATGGCGTCGGTCGGGGTTTCCCCGAAGCGGCGCGACAGGACCGAGTAGATCGACCAGGCGAAGGCGCAGCCCAGGGCCAGCAGGTAGCCCAGCGCATGGCTGTCGGCGAAGCTCAGTCCGCGGCCGAAGGCCAGCAGGGCGACGCCCGAGAAACCCAGCGCGGCGCCCGCGAGATGCGGCCAGTGCAGCCGCTCGCCGGCCAGCGGCGCCGAGAGCAGCACGATGAGGAGGGGCCACAGGTAGTTGATCAGGTTGGCCTCGGCCGGCGGCGCGAGCTGCAGGGCGGCGAAGTAGAGGGCGTGGTAGCCGAACAGGCCACCGATCCCGAGCAGCCAGACGGGCGCCGGCCAGCCCACCAGGCCGGTCCAGGCGACCCCGTTGGCCCGGGCGCGGACGATGCCGATGGCGGCGCCGACCGTGAACGTCATCGCCACCATCTGGAAAGGCGGGATCGGTCCAGCCGACACCGAAAGCAGGGCCAGCGAACTCCACAGGCAGATCGAGATCAGGCCGGCCGCCATGGCCTGGCGGCGGACGGCGTCGGCTGTCGTCATCGTGGCCGCATAGAGAACGGGACGGGGATTGTCGAGGAGATGCGCAGACGCCGATTCACGGTTACGATATCTTTGCAGTGGAGCCTGGATGTTCGTTAGGCCGACCAATCCGATCAGTCATCGACTGGCGCGTATCGCCTTCATCCTAGCGACCGTCGGGTCGCTGATCGTAGCCGTTTCCGGGCCTCTCCACCGCTATCTCGGCCTCGATATCGAGGCTGCGATCGCGGTCTTCCGCTACGGATTCTATCTGACGGTGGCCGGCGTCGCGCTTGGACTTGCCACCATCCTGCCGGCCCGACCGGGGGACCGGCGCCGCGGCAGTGTCGCCGCGTTCCTGGCCATCCTGATCGGCGGGGCCGGTGCGTGGGTCCCGCTGCACTGGTTCCTGCATGCGCAGCAGCGGCCTGCCATCAGCGACATCACGACCGACACGGCCACGCCGCCGCCGCTCGTGGCGACGGCAGCGTTGCGTCGGGGGGCCCCCAATCCGCCGGCCTATCCGAAGGAGAACGCCGCCCTCCAGCGCGCCGCCTTCCCCGACATCGAGCCGGTCCTGCTGGCCGTGCCGCCGGCCGAGGCCTTCAAGCGCGTCGAGCGCGTGGCCACGGCACTGGGCTGGGAGATCGTGGCGCGGGTTCCGGCGGACGGTCGCCTGGAAGCCGTCGTGACCAGCCCGTGGTTCGGCTTTCGCGACGACGTCGTCGTCCGCGTTCGCCCCCAGGGAACCGGCAGCCGGGTCGACATCCGCTCGAAGAGCCGCAACGGCGAGGCCGATCTCGGCGGCAATGTCGACCGTGTCCGCGCCTTCCTTGCGCGCCTGAAGAGCGAGGGGTGATCTAGGCGATCGGCAGGGTGAAGCCGAAGAGCGTGCCCTGCGCGTTCGATTCGATCAGGGTGATGTCGCCGCCATGCAGGCGCACCAGGTCGCGGGCGATCGCGAGGCCGAGACCCGTGCCGCCCTGCCGGCCGCCGGTGGTGAAGGGCCGGAAGAGCTGCCGGGCCACCGCGGCAGGCACGCCGGGCCCGTTGTCGGCGATTTCGACCAGCAGGAAGCCGCTGCTGCGCCGGGTACGGATGGTGACGCTCGTCGCGCCGGCTTCGAAGGCGTTGCGCCCCAGATTGACGAACACCCGGTAGAGCAGGTCGCGGTCGCAACGCGCCATGCCACCGGCGCCGATCTCGTTGACCCAGCTGCGCAGCAGGTTGGGATCCTTGTCCTCGCCCTGTTCCTGCAGCGCGATTCCGACCTCGTCGACGAGGTCGGCAAGATCGACGTCGGCCAGCCGGGGCGAGGGCTTCTCCCGGACATACTCGATGGCGTCGCTGGCCAGGCGGGCGGCGCGGTCGATCGTATTGAGGATGGTCGGCGCGAGTGCGCGCGTGCGCTCGTCGTTGCTGCGCGCCAGGCGATCCGACAGCAGGCGCGCGGTCGAGAGCATGTTGCGCAGGTCGTGGTTGATCTTGTTGGTCGCCGCACCGACCTCGGCGAGACGCGACTTCTGGCGCAGCGAGGTGCGCAGCTCCCGCTGCAGGATCTGGAACTCGCGGTCGACCACGCCGATCTCGTCGTTGCGTCGCACAGGGGCGCGCTCGGCGCCGGCCTCTTCCGGCGCGCGGCGAAAGTCGATCATGGCCCGGGAGAGGTCCTGCAGCGGCCGGATGACCAGCCAGCGCAGCGCAAGGTAGAGCAGGGCGGCGGTGAACAGCGCGATGATGACCGACAGGACCAGGATGCGGCTCGTGTAGCCGTACATGGCGGCCCGCATCGGTGCTTCATCGACGACGATCCAGACCATGGCGCCCGGCATCCGCATCGATTCACCGCCCACCCGGATGTAAGGCGAGCCATCCCGCACCATCGCTTCCAGCGCGTCCCAGATCAGGCCGAGCGCTCCGCGATCCTTCAGGTTGAAGCCCTGCATCTCGGGCCGCGGCTCGATGTTCATCAGCGCGCGCTTGGGCTTGTTCGGCTCGACCAGCACGACCGCCTCGACGCGGGCGTGCGCCAGCAGCGAGCCCTTCACCTGCTCCGTCACCATGTTGTCGGGCGTGGCGTCGAGGGCGAGCGCCGCCAGGGTGCCGCTCTCGATCAGCTGCTCGAGATAGACCAGCCGGTAGCGCGCGATCGAGGGCAGGAAGATCGCGACCTCGGCCGTCATCACGGCGACGATCACGAGGCCCAGGATGCGCCACGACAGGCCGAAGGTCGCGGTCCGCCGCCGCGCGGGACGGGCGGTGTCTGCCGGCAGGGTGACGTCGGCGCTCATCGAATGCTTCTACCAGACCGGCAATCGCGCGAGAAACCGCACGAGGAACCGCGTGCGGGAGCCGAACAGGGCTTCTGTGTAGTAGCTCCCGGCAGCCCGCTTGGCGGTCTCGCCGAGCGTCGGATAGGGCGGCACGAAGCTCGCCAGGGTCGAGATCTTCAGACGGCCGGACAGGGCCAGGCACCAGCTCTGGATCAACTCGCCGGCCTGCGGCCCCGCGATGCCCGCCCCCAATACGTGGCCGCGGCCGTCGGTCACCACTTTCACCAGTCCGTCGGTTTCGCGCTCGGTCTGGGCGCGATCGTTCTCGGCGAAGGTCCAGCGCAGCACCTTGATGCCGTCGCCGTGCTTCGCCCGCGCGTCGCGCTCGTTGAGGCCGACCTGCGCCAGTTCGGGATCGGTATAGGTCGCCCAGGGCACGATGCCGGGATCGAGCTTCGCCGGGGCGCGGAACAGGGCGCCGCGGATGAACAGCGAGGCTTCGTGGCCCGCCATGTGGGTGAAGGCATAGCGGCCGTTGCAGTCGCCGATCGCCCAGACGTTGCGATTGGAGGTGCGCAGCGAATCGTCGACTGTGATGCCGCGCTTGTCGTGGGCAACACCGGCCTTGGCGAGATCCAGCCCGTCGGTCGTCGGCGCGCGACCGGCCGCCACCAGAAGGTGCGAGCCCTCGACGCGACCGCCCTCCTCGAGCACGGCCGCGATTCCATCCGATGTACGCTCGATGCGTGTGACCCTTGTCTTCTCGTGCAGCTCCACGCCTTCTCGGCGCAGGCGCGCGACGACGATCGCGGCGAGTTCGGGATCGTCCTTGGCCAGGCAGGTCGCCGCTTCCAGCACGGTCACGCGCGCGCCGAGGCGCCGGAAGGCCTGCGCCATCTCGAGTCCGATCGGGCCGCCCCCCATCACCACCAGGTGCGACGGCAGCGTGCGGTTTGCGAAGATCGTCTCGTTGGTGAAGTGCGGCACCGCGTCGAGGCCCGGCACGGGCGGCAGCGTGGGGCGCGAGCCCGTCGCGAGCACGATGCGCTTGCTGCGGATACGGTGGAGCCCGGCCTGCAATTCGGTGCGCCCGGTGAAGCGCGCCTCCTCCTGCAGGACGCGCACGCCGAGCTTTTCGAACCGCTCAACCGAGTCGTTGGGCGCGATGGCGGCGATCACGCCGGCGACGTGATCCATCACCTTGCCGAAATCGACCGTGGGTTCTACCGGCGCGATGCCGAAGGCCGCGCCGCTGCGTTGCGCCTGCGCGATGCGGGCGGCGGCAATCAGCGCCTTCGAGGGTACGCAGCCGAAGTTGAGGCAGTCGCCGCCCATCAACCCGCGCTCGATCAGCACGACGTCGAGACCGAGTTGCGCGGCACCGGCCGCGACCACCAGCCCGGCGGAGCCGCCGCCGACGATGCAGACGTCGGGAGTGAGCAGGCTCATGTCACGCCGGGGGCTGCCGGCGCAGGCGGGCGAAGACGACCGGCAGGAGCGCCAGCGCGCCCAGCCCGAGGAGCGGCAGCAGGATGTGCCATTCGAAGATGATGCCGAGATTGGGGTGCTCGCCGCGCTTCAGCACCGCCCCGAGGCCCGCCCCGACGCTCGCATAGACGATCGACGCCGGCACGATGCCCAGCAACGTCGCCAGCGCGTAGCGCTTGAGCTGCATGCCGAGGAGCGCGGGGACGATGTTGATCAGCCAGAAGGGAAAGACCGGCACGAATCTCAGAAAGAGCAGGTAGCTGAAATCATTGTGCCGGAACCCCTCCTCGAGACGCGCCAGCGTCGTGCCGGCGCGGGCCCGGAAGAGGTCGCGAAAGGCATAGCGCGCGGCCAGGAACACGGCGATCGATCCCAGGGTGGCGGCGACCACCGACAGGCCGGCGCCGGTCCAGGTGCCGAACAGGAAGCCGCCCACCGGCGTCGCCACCACGGCGACGGGCAGTGAGAAGGCGACCATGAAGGCATAGGCCAGCACGAAGGTCAGGCCGGCGAGGAGGCGATGCGCGGCGACCCATGTCGTCAGCGTGGCCTTGTGACGGGCCAGCATCTCGAACGAGATATAGCGCTCGAGTCCGAGCAACAGGAAGATCGCCAGTCCCGCCAGCAGGATCGCCACTGGCAGCAGCCGGCGCAGTGTCGATGTGTTCATCTGGCCCTTTGTCTCTCCCCGCCTCGATATTGACCCGATGGCGACGATCCACAAAGCACATGCTGTCACGCCTGAGTGACTATCGGGCAGGGACCGGAAGACCAGGCTCCGTCGCGGCAAAGCTCGGGCGCGCGCCCAGTCGTCGCCACCAGGCGGCGAGCCGGGGCCGTGCGGCCAGCAGCTTCGCCGCGCGCGGGGACTGCGCGAAGTAGGCGACCATCGCCCCCAGATGAAAGTCGGCGAGCGAGATGTCGGGGCCGGTCAGCCAGGGATCCGCCGCGGCCAGGGCCTCCAGCGCGTCGAGCACCTTGGCGGCGGCCGCGAGACCCTTCTCCAGCTCCGTGGCATCGCCCGCAGTGCCCATGTGAGGTCGAACGACTTCGTGGACGAAGACCTGCCGGACCAGCGGCCAGTAGGCATAGGCGTCGACCATGCCGACGATCTGGTCCATGCGCGCGAGCCGCTTCGGGTCGGCTGGCTGAAGGCCCGGACCGGGAAAGGCGCGATCCACGTATCGGGTGATGGCGCCTGTTTCGTAGAGGACGAATCCATCGTGAACGAGGGTCGGCACCCGGCCGAACGGATGCAGCGCCAGATAGTCGGCCGGGACGTCGGCCGCGAACGGGTTTACTTCGACCTGCTCGTAGGCCAGCCCCTTCTCCGCCAGCACCAGGCGGACGATGCGGACATAGACGCTGTAGCGGTAGCCATGAAGAACGAGAGTCATGAGGCATCCTAGCCCTCGTTGACTCTGAAGGGTCACACGCTTATTACCCTCGCCCACGGAATTCGCCCCTTGTGCACCGCGCGGGGGCCTTGTTGTGTTTTAAGGAGTTGCGTCATGAAACGCACCTATCAGCCGAGCAAGCTGGTCCGCGCCCGTCGGCACGGTTTCCGGTCCCGTATGGCGACCGTCGGTGGCCGCAAGGTCATCGCGAACCGCCGTCGGTCCGGCCGCAAGCGTCTTTCGGCCTAGTCCTATTGGCTGCGGCGCGCCTCGGGCGTTTGCCGAATCGTAGCGACTTCCTGCGCGTCCAGGCCGGACGGCGATTCGCCATGCCCGGATTCGTGCTGCAGACGGCGCCCGTTCCCGCCGACCTCGCCGGTCCCGCCATCCGGGTCGGCGTTACCGTCAGCCGCAAGGTCGGCAATGCCGTGGTGCGCAACCGGGTCCGCCGCCGCCTGCGCGAGATCGCGCGCCAGATCATTCCGCAATCGGCCAGGGCCGACCATGACTATGTGCTGGTCGGTCGCCAGGGTGCCCTCGGTCGCGACTTCCTCGCCATGCGGGGCGAGTTGCAGGAGGCCCTGCGGCGCCTCAAGGCGCTCGCGGCCCCCCTAGCGACGCCATGACTTGCATTGGCAGCTTGCGCCGGGGCACTTAAATCGCCAGTTTCCGGGCCGCATGATGTCCAAGGTCCTGCGCGGCGCGATTCGCTTCTACCAGCTCACGCTCGCCTACTTCTTCGTCGGAGCCTGCCGCTACGAGCCCTCGTGCTCGGCTTACGCGGTCGAGGCACTGTCGAAGCATGGCGCGGCGCGGGGAAGCTGGCTCGCCGCCCGTAGACTGTGCCGCTGCGGCCCCTGGGGCGCCGGCGGCTACGATCCCGTTCCGCCGGTCGCCGCCAACTCGCGCGCGCCGCTTACCTGCCACCCCGCCCGGCGCTTCTGACGCGCCACGAAAGATCGCCGACCAATGGATCAGAAGAATTTTATCGTCGCCATCGTCCTTTCGGTGCTGATCATCCTCGGCTGGCAGGTGGCGTTCCCACCGTCCAAGCAGGCGACCAACACGGCCCAGCAGCAGGCGACGACGCAGTCCGGCGCCCCCGCCGCTCCGACCGGACAGCCGGGCGCTCCCGGTACGCAACCCGGTCCGGGCGCTGCGCCGACGCAGCAGCGTGTGGTTGGCCGCAGCGAGGCCGTTGCGCTCACGCCGCGTGTCACGTTCAACACCGCCGAACTCACCGGCTCGATCTCGCTCAAGGGTGCGCGCATCGACGACGTGCAGCTCGTGAAGTATCGCGAGACCATCGATCCCAAGAGCCCGCCGGTGCCTGTCCTGTCGCCGGTCGGCAGCGCGCATCCCTATTACGCCGAGTTCGGCTGGTCCTCGTCCGATGCCGCGATCAAGGTCCCCGGCCCCGAAACAGTGTGGACCTCGGAGTCGCCGACCGTGGCGCCCGGCAAGCCGGTCAAGCTGACCTGGGACAATGGCGAAGGCCTGGTGTTCGGGCTCACGGTTTCGATCGACGAGTTCTTCATGTTCGACGTGAAGCAGAGCGTCGAGAACAAGACCGACAAGCCGGTGACCCTTTTCCCGTGGAGCCTCATCGTCCGCTACGGCGAGCCGACCTATGAGGGCATGTACATCCTCCACGAGGGCCCCTACGGCGTCTTCAACGGCACGCTGAAGGAATTCAGCTACTCCGACTTCAAGGGCAACAAGCAGCAGAAGATCGCCACGACGGGCGGCTGGGTCGGCATCACCGACAAGTACTGGATGTCCGTGCTGGTGCCCGACCAGAAGTCCAAGGTCGACGTCTCGATCAAGCAGACCGGCGCGGGCGCCGACGTGAAATACCAGATCGACTATGTCGGCGGCGGCGTCGCCGTTGCGCCCGGCGCGACAACCACGACCGACGCCCGCCTGTTCGCGGGCGCGAAGATCGTGCGGGTGATTTCCGACTATGAAGCCAAGTACGGCATCGAGAAGTTCGACCTCACGATCGACTGGGGCTGGTTCTGGTTCTTCACCAAGCCGCTGTTCTGGCTGCTCGAGTGGCTCTACGTGCATCTCGGCAATTTCGGCCTGTCGATCCTGGTGCTGACCGTGATCGTGAAGGCCGTGTTCTTCCCGCTGGCCAACAAGTCCTATGCGGCGATGAGCAAGATGAAGCGGCTCCAGCCCGAGATGGAGAAGCTGAAGGAGCGCTATGGCGAGGACCGCCAGCGCATGAACCAGGAGCTGATGCAGCTCTATCGGCGCGAGAAGGTGAACCCGGCGGCGGGCTGCCTGCCCATCCTCGTGCAGATCCCGGTGTTCTTCGCGCTCTACAAGGTGCTCTACACCACCATCGAGATGCGCCATCAGCCGTTCTACGGCTGGATCAAGGATCTGTCGGCGCCCGATCCGCTCACGATCCTGACCGGCTTCGGCACGGTCCCGTGGGACGTCCCGTCGTTCCTGCACTTCTTCAACATCGGCATCTGGCCCATGATCATGGGCGTCACGATGTACCTGCAGCAGAAGCTGAACCCGCAGCCGACCGATCCGGTGCAGGCGCGCGTGTTCCAGTTCCTGCCGATCCTGTTCACCTTCATGCTGGCGCCCTTCGCCGCCGGCCTGGTGATCTACTGGGCGTGGAGCAACACGCTCTCGATCGCGCAGCAGTACATGATCATGCGCCGCCACGGTGCGCCGATCGGCAACAAGGCCGTGGTGACCACACCCGCCCCGGCGCCTGCCGCCCCCGACAACAAGAAGGGCGGCAAGGGCTCCGGTAAGAAGAACTGATGCCGGACAAGTCACCCGACGAAGTCGAGAAGGGGCACTCAGCTGCCGAGATCGAGGCGGCGCGCAAGCTGTTCGCCGGTCCTTGCGACTTCGTCTCCGGCGCCGCGTCGATCGAATCGCTGCCGGGCATCTCGCTGCCGGAAGTGGCCTTCGCCGGACGCTCAAACGTCGGCAAGTCGAGCCTGGTGAATGCGCTCACCGGCCGGCGCACCCTGGCGCGCGTGTCGGCCAATCCCGGTCACACGCGACAGGTCAACTTCTTCAACCTGGCCGACCGGCTGATGCTGGTCGACCTGCCGGGCTACGGCTTCGCCAAGGTCTCGCGCTCGATGAAGGAAACGTGGCAGGACCTCGCGTCGGCCTATCTGCGCGGCCGCCCGACCCTGATGCGCATCTACCTGCTGATCGATGGCCGGCACGGCGTGAAGGAAAGCGACCGCGAGACGATGCGCAACCTCGACAGCGCCGCCGTCTCCTACCAGCTCCTCCTCACCAAGACCGACTATCTGCGCGCGGCCGACCTGCCGCGTGCCGTCAAGGCTGCCGAAGCCATCGCCCGCAAGCATGGCGCCGCCCATCCCGAGGTCCTGCCAACCAGCAGCGAGACCGGCTTCGGCATTCCCGAACTCCGCGCCGACATCGTGGGCGTCGCGCAGGTCTAGCACTCAAAAGAACCTCATCCTGAGGAGGCGCGAAGCGCCGTCTCGAAGGGTGAGGTGCGTGTGTTGCTCCGCTCTGTCGACTACGCCGCGTCGTGGAAGATCAGGCCGAGCGTGAATCGTTCGCCGGTGCGCAGGCTCGAAACGCCGTGGCGCAGGGCGGTGCGGTGCCAACCGCGAACGCCCTTCGCCGGCCGCTCGTTCACGGCGAAGATCGCAGCATCCCCCTGCTCCAGGGGCACGACCTCGCCGCGTGACTGCATGCGGGCGCGCTGCTCGACCAGCATGAACTCGCCGCCGGTGAAGTCGCGGCCCGGGGCGCTCAGCAGCACGACGACCTGCAGCGGAAAGACCATCTCGCCGTAGAGATCGCGGTGCAGGCAGTTGTAGTCGCCCGGCCCGTAGCGCAGCAGGAGCGGCGTCGGTCGCGTCTGGCCGGCCTCGTGGCACTCGCGCAGCCAGTCCTTCAGGTCGGGCGGGAAGCGCCTGGGCCGCCCCAGCCGTTCGTTCCACGCGTTGGCCACTTTCGCCAGCGCAGGGTACAGCGCCTGGCGCAGCCGCTCGACGGGCGGGGGCAGGTCGTAGGCGAAATACTGGTACTCGCCCTGCCCATAGCCATGGCGCTGCATGACAATATGTTTACGGAACCGGGCCTGCTCGGGCCACAGCGCGGCCAGCGCGCGGCATTCCTCGGGGCCGATCAGGTTGCGGACCACGGTGAAGCCGCGATCGGCCAGGGTTTCGCTGTCTAGAAGATGGGAAGCTGCCATGCGGACATCCTGACGCGGCAGGTCCGGTTCTTCTATCCGGGAGCCGTCTAATATATTA
This sequence comes from uncultured Alphaproteobacteria bacterium, assembly GCA_903929895.1. GTDB lineage: Bacteria > Pseudomonadota > Alphaproteobacteria > Reyranellales > Reyranellaceae > Reyranella. Next base: position 5,857 of record CAIYWM010000183.1, on the reverse strand, counting down.
TGCGCCACGGCGAATTGCTCGGCCCTCTCCCGACCCGGAGAGGGCTTTCGTTCAACTGGGGATGCTGTGAAATGGCCGAGCCTGTTCAACCCGACAAGGAGCAGAAGCGGCTCATCCGCATGGCGGAGACCATCTCCAAGGCGCTGCCCTATATGCGCCGGCACAACGACGCCACCTTCGTCGTGAAATATGGCGGCCATGCCATGACCGACCCGAAGCTCGGCGACCTGGTCGCCCGCGATGTGGTGCTGATGAAGCAGGTCGGCATGAACCCGATCGTGGTCCATGGCGGCGGTCCCCAGATCAACAAGATGCTGGAGCGGGTCGGCATCAAGAGCACGTTCGTGAACGGGCTGCGCGTCACCGACGCCGCAACCATGGAGATCGTCGAGATGGTCCTGGCCGGCTCGATCAACAAGGCGATCGTGGCCGACATCAACGAATGCGGCGGCATCGCCGTCGGAATCTGCGGCAAGGACGGCAACCTGATCCTGGCCAAGAAGATGACGGAAACCCGCGATCCCAAGACCGGCGAGCTCCTGAAGGTCGACCTCAAGCAGGTCGGCGAGCCCGCGCGCATCAACGTCATGGTGCTGGAGCAGCTGCGCCGCGCCGACGTGATCCCGGTCGTCGCCCCGATCGGGTTCGGCGTCGACGACGAGCTGACCTACAACATCAACGCAGACACCTCGGCCGGCGCCATCGCCGGCGCGTTGAAGGCCAAGCGCCTGCTGTTCCTGACCGACGTGCCCGGCGTCCTCGACAAGGACGGCAAGGTGATCCCCGAGATGACGATCGAGCAGGCGCGCGCCCTGATCGCCGACGGCACGATCTCCGGCGGCATGATCCCCAAGGTCGAGAACTGCATCGATGCCGTGAATTCCGGCGTCGAAGCCGCCGTCATCATGGACGGCCGGGTACCCCACTGCCTGCTGCTCGAGGTCTTCACCGAGGCGGGCGTCGGCACCATGGTTCGCCGCACCTGATCCCGGCCCCGACCTTGAAACGCCCCGTTCTCACGCATATTTAGGCCCGATGGCTCTCCTGCCGATCCTGACCGCGCCCGATCCGCGCCTGAAGAAGAAGTCCCTGCCCGTCGACACGGTCGATGCGGGCGTGCGCCAGCTCATGGATGACATGCTGGAGACGATGTACGACGCGCCGGGCATCGGGCTCGCCGCGCCGCAGGTCGGCGTCCTGAAGCGCGTCATCGTGCTCGACATCGACCGTGAGGACACCAAGACCGGCCCGCTCTTCATGGCCAATCCCGAGATCGTCGCGGCCTCTGACGAGGACGTCTCCTACGAGGAAGGCTGCCTCTCGGTGCCGGACCATTATTCCGACGTGGTCCGTCCGGCCAAGGTCACCGTCCGCTACCTCGACCGCGACGGCAAGCAGCAGGACCTTGCCTGCGACGGCCTGCTGGCGACCTGCGTCCAGCACGAGATCGACCATCTCGACGGCGTGCTGTTCATCGACCACATCTCGGCCCTCAAGCGGAACATGATCCTGCGCAAGCTTCTGAAGGCGCGTAAGGAACAGGAACGCGACGCGGCCGAAGGCCGGCCGCCCAAGGCCCACGCCAAGGAAGATCCCGAGCACGTGATCTAGGCGGCAGCGTCTGACGCAAAGCGTCAAACACGATCAACCTTGTCATCGCGGGCGGGGTAACCCCCGCCCTGGAGCGCAGCGAAGGATCTCGCGCCAGCAACCCAGTACTCTGGTCGCTCCGCTAGGTCCTTCGCTGCGCTCAGGACGACAGGGCTATCAATCGATCAGCTTGCCGTCGGCGTCGAAGAACGGGTACGGGCCGTCATAGTCGCCGATGACGGCGGTGTGGGTCACCAGCTGACCGTCGTTCCACCAGTGCAGCATGAAACCCGGCGGCTCCATGCGGAAGCGGCTCGGGGCATCGGGATGGATGTCGAGCGCGACCTGGTGCGCCGGGCTGGGGCAGGTCATGGCGGGACGGCCGCCGACCTGGGCGTGGATCGTGCGATGGAGATGGCCGCACAGGATCAGCTCGACCTGGTCGTGACGCGCCACGACCTCGGCAAAGGCCTCGCGGCCCAGAAGGCCGATCTTGTCCATGTGGCCGATGCCGGTGACGAACGGCGGATGGTGCATCATCACGAGGGTCGGCATGTCGGGCTTCTCCGTCAGCGTGCGGTCGAGCCAGTCGAGCCGCTCGCGGCAGAGCTCGCCGCCGCCCTGCCCCGGGATCAGCGTGTCGAGGCCGACGAGGCGCAGCGGATAGTCGTCGATCGCGAACTGGAGGAACTTCCCCTCAGCCGGCAGGTAGCCGCCGTCGCGGAAGGCGTCGCGCATCGCCTCCCGCTCGTCGTGGTTGCCGGGGATGGCGATGATGCGCTGCTGGATCGGCGCCAGGATCGACTTCAGGTGATCGTATTCCTCGGGTCGTCCGAGATCGACCAGGTCGCCGGTCAGCAGGACGATGTCGGGCTGCGGGCTCAGCGCCAGCAGCTCCTGCACGCAGCGCCGCAGCATCGCGGCGGTGTCGACCTTGCGATAGGCGAGCTTGCCCGGGAGCTTGATATGGGTGTCGGTGATCTGTGCAATCAGCATGGCAATCTCCTCACAACACCAGCAGGCCGCGCGGGTCGATGGCGAGCCCGACGGCGTCGCCATGGCTGAAGTCGCGCCGCGCCGTGCTCTCGATCACCAGCGGCTGCGCCTCGCCCACGTCCACGAACAGGCGCGTGCGATCGCCGAGGAAGAAGGCGGCCGCGACCGTCCCCTTCAGTCCTGTTGCCTCGCCGCCCTCGACGACGCGGATGTCCTCGGGCCGAAACAGGATCTCGGTCGCGCTCGACGGCGCCTCGGGCCAGGCAAGGCCGCCGGCCTTGCAGGTGAAGGTGCCGTTGCTGACGCTGCCGGTCAGGCGATTCATCGTGCCGATGAACTCGGCGACGAAGCGCGTGGCGGGACGCTGGTAGATGTCGCGCGGCTTGCCGATCTGGGCGACCCGGCCATGCTCCATGACGACGATGCGGTCGCCCAGCGCCATCGCCTCGGCCTGGTCGTGGGTGACGTAGATGGCGGTGATGCCGAGCGAGCGCAGCAGCGAATCGATCTCCAGGCGCAGCGTATCGCGCAGCTTGGCGTCCAGCGCCGTCAGCGGCTCGTCGAGCAGCAGCGCGCGCGGCCGCACCGCTATGGCGCGCGCGAGCGCCACGCGCTGCCGCTGGCCGCCCGAGAGCTGGTCGATGCGGCGGTCCGCGAGCCGCGTGATCTGCATCATCGCCAGCATCTCGGAGACGCGTGCCTTGATCTGGGCGCCGGGCACCTTCCGGATCTTCAGCCCGTAGCCGATGTTGCCGGCCACGGTCATGTTGGGAAACAGCGCATAGGACTGGAACACCATGCCGACATTGCGCTGCTCGATCGGCAGGTGTGTGACGTCGACCCCGTCGAACAGCACCTTGCCGCCGGCGTCGGGCTCTTCGAGGCCGGCGATGATGCGGAGCGTCGTGGTCTTGCCGCAGCCCGAGGGACCCAGGAACACGACGGTCTCGCCGGCATGGATGGCGAGGTCGAGCGGCTCCAGCGCCCTTGTGCCGTCGGGAAAGGTCTTCGAGCAGTTCGTCAGGGCAATGGAGACGGGCTTGTTGCCGGTATCGGTCATTCGGCGTCCTCTGCCACGAACTTCGCGGGGCGCGGCTTGGCGAAGGCCTGCAGCGCCAGCAAGAGCGGCATGATCATCAGGAAGAAGACGAGGGTATAGGCGCTGCCGACTTCCAGCCGCAGCGAGGCATAGGCGTCGGCGAGGCCCACCGGGAGAGTCTTGGTGAAGGGCGTGTGCAGCAGCCAGGTCATGTTGAACTCGCCCATCGACAGGGTCACGACCATCAGCGAGCCGGCGAGGATGCCCTGCCGGCAGTTCGGCAGCACGATGTCGCGGAAGCGCGGCCAGAAGCCGGCGCCGAGCGACGCCGCGCCCTCTTCGAGCGTCTTCAGATCGATGGCGCTCAGCACCGCCAGCACGCTGCGCACCATGAACGGCAGGGTGAAGAGCACGTGGCCCACCAGGATGAAGGCCCACGAGGTGCGAAAGCCCGACAGGCTGCCATAGGTGACGATCAGCGCCAGCGCGGTCGCGAGCCCCGGCACCGCCACCGGCAGCACCAGCATCTCCTCCAGCGCCCGGGTCAGCGCGGTCTGGCGCTTGGCAAGCACATAGGCGGCCGGCACGCCGATCACCAGGGTGACGGCGAGACAGGCGAGCGACAGGCCGATCGAGAGGAAGATCGTGTCGCGATAGCCGTTCCACACTTCCATTACCCAGCGCAGGGTGAGGCCGCTCTCGATGCCGACGAAGTAATTGACCGTGAGGCCGGCCATGATCGAGAGGAACACCGGCACGACCAGGAAGGCGCAGACCAGCAGGGTGAAGCCGAGCTGGAGGTAGAAGAGGCCGCGGCGCTTCATGTCAGCCCGCCGCCGCGACGCTGGAACCGGCGGCCGTGCGGGCCACCGCCAGCACCAGCCAGGTGACGATGCCCAGCACGAAGCTCAGCGCCGCCGCCATGGCGATGTTCGCCGACAGGGTGAACTCGGTGTAGATCACCATCGGCAGCACGTTGATCTTGGCGGCCAGGGTGAAGGCCGTGCCGAACGCGCCGACTGCCGTTGCAAAGCAGATTGCGCCGGCCGAGATGAAGGCGGGCTTCAGGCCCGGGATGATGACGTCCAGCAGCACGCGCCACGGCGAGGCGCCGAGCGAGCGCGCCGCCTCCTCGAGCTTCGGGTCGAGCTTCTCGGCGGCGGCCATCACTGTGAGGATGGTGCGCGGAATGGAGAAGTAGACGTAGCCCATGAACAGGCCGGCGATCGTATAGGCGAAGACCAGCTTCTCGCCGGTCAGGGCCTGCGTCACCTGGCCGATCAGCCCCTGACGGCCGGCCAGCATGATCACCATGAAGCCGATCACCACGCCGGGGAAAGCCAGTGGAAAGGTCAGCATCGATACGAGCAGCGCGTTGCCGGGAAACTTGTGACGCTGCAGGAACACGCCGGAGATGCCGCTGATCACCAGCGTCGCCGCCGTCGTCGCGGCCGCCACGGCCATCGTGGACAGCAGGCTGTCGAGATAGAGCGAGTCGGTGAGGATGGCGGCATAGGCCGCCCAACCGGTCTTGCCGCTGCCGCCGATGAAGAACAGGCGCGCCATCGGCAGCAGGAAGAAGGCCGCGAAGACGATGCCTGCCGGCAGCAGCAGAAGGATCAGTCGGCGGGTTTCGTGCCGCATTCTTGGTGGTTCCTTTGGCACATCCCTCATCCTGAGGAGGCGCGAAGCGCCGTCTCGAAGGATGGGCAACAGGCGAGGTGCTCGTGCCCACCCTTCGAGACGCGCTCCTGTGGAGCGCTCCTCAGGGTGAGGTCGTAATCGAGTTCAGCGGGGCGATGATCTTGTCGTCGCCCCGCTATACTCGTCTGATCAGTTCACTTCCTTGCGATAGCGCTCGACGATCTGCGGCTGCGCCTTGGCGAGGCTCTTCAGGTCCACCGCCTTGGCGCGGGCATATTCTGCGTCGGGCAGGAACTTGGCCTTGGCCTCGCTCGACAGCCGGTCGGCGAAGACCGGGCGCAGATAGGCATTGCCCCACATCGCCTGGCTCTCGTCGGACAGGACGAAGTCGAGCACCTTCTTGCCGTTGTCGGGATTGGGTCCCTTGTTCACCAGGCCCATCACGTAGGGGAACACCAGGGTGCCTTCCTTGGGGATCACGAACTGTACCGGCGCCTTGTCGGTGTACTGGCCGCGATAGGCGTTGAAGTCGTAGTCGAGCAGGATCGGGATCTCGCCCGAGATCACGCGGGCGTAGGAGGTCTGCTT
>CAIYWM010000182.1 GCA_903929895.1 uncultured Alphaproteobacteria bacterium | reverse complement strand
CGTTCATCGCCAGCCTGCTGCTGGTGCTGCTGGGCCTCTACGTTCGGCTCAAGATCACCGAGACGCCCGAATTCCAGAAGGTCGTCGATACCGAGGCGAGGGTCGCCGTACCGCTCGTGGTGCTCATTCGGAACCACAAGCGCGCGTTGCTTCTGGGCACGCTGGTCGCGCTGGCGACCTTCGTGCTGTTCTATCTCATGACGGTATTCTCGCTGAGCTGGGCCACCGGCAAGCTCGGCTATTCGCGCGAGCGCTATCTCGAGATTCAGCTGATCGGCGTGGCCTTCTTTGCCGCCACCATTCCGCTGGCGGCCTGGCTGAGCGACCGCTACGGCCGGCGCAGCGTGCTCTTGATCGCCACCGCCTGTACCGGCGTGTTCGGCCTGTCCTTCGAGCCGCTGCTCGCCAGCGGCCTCGCCGGCGCGCTCGCCTTCAACGTCATCGGCCTTGCGCTGATGGGCTTCAACTACGGCCCGATCGGGGCTGCGCTCGCGTCGCCGTTCCCCGTCTCCGTGCGCTACACCGGCGCCTCGATGACGTTCAACCTGGCGGGTATCTTCGGCGCGTCGCTCGCGCCCTATATCGCCACCTGGCTTGCGCTCAACTTCTCGCTGGCCTGGGTCGGCTACTATCTGCTCGGCGCTTGCGTCCTCACCCTGGCGGCGATGCTGGCCAGCCGCGACGTCGAACTGTCGTCCTGACGCGGGGCTGCGGTCACTCAGGGGCGGTCAGGTGAAAGAGACCGTGACCGAACCGAACGGGCCGAAATCCGCCACGTAGGTTTCGCCGGGCTTGGGCGCCAGCATGCCGGTGAGGGTGCCGGTGCTCACCATCTGGCCTTCCTTCATGCCGACGCCGGTGCGCGACAGTTCATTGGCGAGCCAGGTGAGGGGCACCATCGGATGGTCGAGCGCGGCGGCCGCGGTCCCTTTGCGGCGCACGCGCCCATCGGAGGAGAGGGTGGCTTCCTGGCCCGTGATGTCGCGGTTCCGCCAGTCCGCGATGGCCGGACCGTAGACGATCGTGCCGGAGCCGGCGCCGTCGGCCAGGATGGCGGGCAGCGGCGGGAACGATGCGTCGTGGATGAAGCGGCACTCCGCCAGTTCCAGTCCGGGGTGCAGGGAGGCGACCGCGTCGGTCACTTCTTCCACCGTGTACGCCTTCTCCCGTGGCGGCAGATCGCGGCCGAGCTTCGCCTGATACTCGACCTCGGGAATCGGGCTCGCGAGCCTGGCGTGCTCGGCGGTGTACGGAGTCTCCGTCACGAAATGGACATGGCCGTAGATCGGCGAGTCCGTCCGCAGCGCCTGCTGCATCTCCTCCTTCATCGCCGCGATCTTCCAGCCCAGCACCGGCCAACCCAGCTCCTCGGCGACCATGCCGGCGATCCGATAGGCCGTCGCCTTGTCCGGCGGTACGAGATGCGAAGCGAGGCCGCTCTGGCCGCGCTGCTCGCGGCGGAGGCTGGCGAGGAGGCGGGCGAGTTCCCGTTGCGCGGTCGTGTCCATCGGTGTTCCTTAGCAGAAAGCGGAGGAAGCGGGATGCGCAGCCAGGCTGAAAAGGGACGGGTGTTTCGCGAGTTGCACGAGCGGCCCGGCCTCATTCTGTTGCCGAATCCCTGGGATGCCGGCACGGCCAGGCTGCTGGAGTCGCTGGGCTTCGAGGCGCTGGCCACGACCAGCCTCGGCATGTCGAATGCGCTGGGCCGCGTCGACGGCGACAATGCGGTGAGCCGCGACGAGCTCCTGGAGAACTGCCGCGTGATCGCGGGCGCCACCGACCTGCCGGTGAATGCCGATCTCGAGAACGGTTATGCCGACGATCCCAGGGAAGCCGCGACGATCCTGCGCGACGCGGCCGCGGTTGGCATCGTCGGCGGCTCGATCGAGGATTGGAGCGGCGAGCGGATCTACGACTTCAACCATGCGGTCGAGCGTGTGGCGGCCGGTGCCGAGATGGCGCGGTCGCTGGAGGTGCCCTTCACCTTCACCGCCCGGGCCGAGAACCTGATCCGCGGCGTGAAGGACCTCGACGACACGATCCGCCGCCTGCAGGCCTTCGAGAAGGCCGGTGCCGACGTGCTCTATGCGCCGGGCCTCCATGACCTCTCGACGATGCGCACCGTGGCGTCGGAGGTAACCAAGCCGCTGAACGTCGTCATGAGCGCCGGCGATCCCGACCTGACGGCCGAGCAGATCGCCGCGACCGGCGTGAAGCGCATCAGCGTCGGCGGCGCGCTCTCCCGTCTTGCCCTGGCGGCTTTCATGAAAGGCGCGAACGAGATGAAGGCCGGCAGCTTCCAGTGGATGCGCGAGACGATGCCGACCAGTGAGCTGAAGAAGGTGTTCGCACCGGGATGAAGCGCAAGGCGAAGCCTGGCCCCGCTCTGGCGCGGAGCTTGCTTGGCTGACATTTCTGACCCCGCAGACGATCAACGTGATCGTTCGCAACCTGGTCCGGGGGAACTGGTGGGGCGCGACCCTCTTGAAGGGGCGCCGGGTCCGGGTCGTTGGGGGCGAGGGCGGCGTTCGGGATTGGGACGGGACGAGGAACAGGTCGTCCGACGAGGGCTGGTTGCCGCCGGCAATAAATTGTCTGGGGAAGGTTGAGAAGGCCGCGTGCACGCGTTTGCGGGAAGTGTAACATAAAGGTCATGAACGGCCTGTAGCAGCAGGCGTTCGACAGGGGTTGAAGACCAGGGGGCTAAGGAAAATGATCGACCGCACCATCTTGAGGCGTGCCACGCTGGCGGGCGCCGCCGCACTCGCCATGTTCGGCCTGGCGTCGCCGGCCTTCGCGCAGAAGACCAAACTCACCGTCTACACCGCGCTGGAGAACGACCAGCTCGATCCGTTCAAGAAGGCCTTCGAGGCCGACAATCCCACGATCGAGATCGCCTGGGTGCGCGATTCGACCGGCGTCGTCGCCGCCAAGCTGATGGCCGAAAAGGACAATCCCCGCGCCGACATCATCTGGGGCCTCGCGGCCTCCAACGTCGGCCTGATGGCCTCGATGGGCATGCTCGAGCCCTACACGCCGGCCGGCGCGACCGCGCTTAACCCGATGTTCCTGAGCGGCAAGTCGCCCCAGACCTGGGTCGGCATGGACGCCTATCTCTCGCTGGTCTGCTTCAACACGGCGGAAGGCAAGAAGGGCAACAAGCCGGTCCCGACCAGCTGGGCGGACCTGATCAAGCCGGAATACAAGGACTCGATCGTGATGCCGAACCCGGCCTCGTCGGGCACCGGCTATCTCACCATCGCGGCCTGGCTGCAGATCATGGGCGAGGAAGCGGGCTGGAAGTACATGGACGCGCTCCATCAGAACATCGCGCAGTACATCCACTCGGGCTCGGCGCCCTGCGTGCAGGCGGCCAAGGGCGAGCGCCTGATCGGCATCGGCCTCGACACCCGCGGCGCCTCGGAGAAGACCAAGGGCGCGCCGCTCGAGCTGGTGATCCCGAAGGAAGGCCTGGGCTGGGAGCTCGAGGTCACGGCGATCGTCAAGGGCACCAAGAACCTGGACGCTGCCAAGAAGCTCGCCGACTGGGCCGCCACCAAGAAGGCCAACGAGCTCTACGCCAAGACCTATCCCATCGTCGCCTATCCGGGTGTCGCCAACACGCCGCCGAACTACCCGCCGAACCTCGAGAAGGTGATGGTGAAGAACGACGTCGAGTGGATGGCCAAGAACCGCGACCGCATCCTGGCGGAGTGGACCAAGCGCTACGACGGCAAGTCGGCACCGAAGGCCAAGTGACGCGCCAGGTTGCGTTCAGGGCGCGTCATCCCGAGCATCGCGAGGGATCTTTCGTGAGCCGCAAGGATCCTTCGCTTCGCTCAGGATGACAGTAGCTGCCATGGCGAACTACCTCGAGGTCCGCAACCTCTCCAAGCGGTTCGGCGACTTCTCGGCTCTCGGCGACGTCTCGCTTGACGTCGTCGAGGGCGAGTTCGTCTGCTTCCTCGGCCCCTCGGGCTGCGGGAAGACGACCCTCCTGCGGGCCATCGCCGGCCTCGATCCCCAGACCTCCGGCACGATCCGCCAGAAGGGGCGGGACGTCTCGGCCTTGCCGCCCGCGCAACGCGACTTCGGCATCGTCTTCCAGTCCTACGCGCTGTTTCCCAACCTGACCGTGGCCGACAATGTCGGCTACGGGCTGGTGAACCGCCGCCAGAACAGGGGGATGATCGCCAAGCGGGTCGCCGAACTGCTGGCGATGGTGGGCCTGCCCGATGCCGGCCCGAAATATCCCGCCCAGCTCTCGGGCGGCCAGCAGCAGCGCGAGGCCATAGCGCGCTCCTTGTGCATGGAACCCAAAGTCATGCTGTTTGACGAGCCCACTTCAGCGCTTGATCCAGAAATGATCAAGGAAGTGCTGG
>CAIYWM010000181.1 GCA_903929895.1 uncultured Alphaproteobacteria bacterium | reverse complement strand
CCGACGAGGGCGGTAAGGGCCGCACCGATCCCGAAGCTGATCGGGATCAGCATGTATTCGAGCCGCGACCCGATTCCGTAGCCCGCGATGGCGGCATCGCCCTCACGTCCGATGAGGCCGGTGACGACCAGCACGGTGCCGTTGGTCAGGATGACGACGAGGCAGGCGACCAGACCGACCTTCAGGATGTCGCGGAAGGCGCGCCAGCGGAATCCGTCGACCGGCCAGCGCAGGCGGAGCGGTGCCTTCGGGCCGGTGAGCTTCGAGAGCATCCAGAGGGCGGCGAGGGCGAAGGCGATCACCGCGGCGATAGCGGGACCGCGGATGCCCAGGGCGGGAAGGCCAAACCATCCCAGGGTCAGCGCGCCGGTGAGGGGGATCTGGATGCCCGCCGTCACGACCAGCGCCAGGCCGGGCGTCTTCATGTCGCCGGTGCCGCGCAGGACGGACGCCATCGAATTGGCGACCCAGTGGGCGATACAGCCCGTGAACAGGATGGTGGCGAAGGCCTCGGCGCGGTCGAGGGCCTCGCCGCTACCGCCCAGCGCGCCGTAGATCTGCCGGCCGAAGCCCACGAAGACGATGGCGAACAGCGCCGCCATGCCGAGCGCGATGGCGAGCGCATGGGCCGCTGCGGCCTCGGCGGCCGCCTTGTTGCCGGAGCCCAGGGCGCGGGCCACCGAGGAGGAGATTCCGCCTCCCATGGCGCCGGCCGACATCATGCCGAGCGTCATCTGCGTCGGGAACACCAGCGCCAGCGCGGCGAGGTCGATGACGCCGAGCTGGCCGATGAAATAGCCGTCGGCGATGCTGACGAGGCTCTGCATGGCCACGTTCAGCACGTTGGGGGTCGCGAGGGTGAGGATGGTGGGCACGATCGGCCCGGCCAGCATCATCTGCCGGCGTTGTGCAGGAGTCATTGCCGGCTACGTAGCACGCGCCGCGTCCCCTGCTCGCGAACTTATCTCATGCGGTGGGGAGTTTTGTCAGCGCCTCGCGCGCTGCGAAACGACGGCCTCGGCAAGCTGGTCGATCGTCACGATGTCGGCGGCCACGTTCATCGGAATGGTGACGTCGAACCGGTCCTCGAGCTCCATGATGACGTCCATGATGGTGAGCGAATCGACGGTCAGCCCCTTGGAGATGACTGTCTGTGGCGTGATCGTCTTGCCGCCGGTGTTGTACGGCGCCAGAAGGCTGAAGATCTCGCGCATCACGTCATACTGCAGCGAAGGCGCGCCGGTGGCGGAAGTACGGGGGGCGACCAGTTCCTGAACGGCCTGCATGACTCACTCCGTCGAAGGGGATGAGACCATTCCATCCCGACGCGGCTCGGATGTGAAATAACGTTTGGTTACCCACTGTTGCGGGACGTTACGAATTGTTTCCGCCAGTCAGGCCGCATCAAGGATGTTGAGTTGCCGCCGCACCTCGTCGATGGGGCTCTCGACATGGGGCCAGTAGTCCCACTTGTCGGACAGGTCGGTGTTCACGAGCGCGCCGCGTTCGATGGCCGCGAACATCCGCTCGGCGGCGCCCGGTTCGCCCAGCACGCCGATGGTCGTGTAGCCATCGGCGGTCGGTCGCGCGTTTACCCCGGCGCTGAAGATCAGCACCGCGAACAGGATCAGGTAGAAGGGCCGCGTCTGCTTGAAGCCTGCAGTGAAGGAGGCGACCTGCAGCTCGCCCTGCGGATCGGTGCCGTAGCCGCCCAGCACGTGGCAGAAATCGTGATAGAGACCCGCCTCCGGGAAGCCGAACCGCTCGCCCGGCATGCCGAACTTGTTGCGCTGGAAGTAATCCCACATCGACCGCCCCAAGGTGCCGTCCGGCAGCCTCTCCCAGGCGCGATACCGGGCGGCCAGTTCCGGATCCTCGATCAGTCCGCGCATGCCCAGGATGCTTTTCGCGAGCGCCACCACGCCGTGCTGCTCAAGCTGGTCCTGCATGATGTCGCCGACCTGGCTACGGCGCAGCAGGTCGAGCTTGAACAAGGTCATGTGCTGCTCGGCCAGCCGGCGCAGATTGGCCAGTTCCGGCGTGGCGATGCCCAGCGCCTCGGCGAATGCCTCGACGCTGGCAACGGTCTCGCGCGAGGGAACGCCATCGGCCAGCGTCAGGATCAGGAGGCCGTTGACGAACTGATGGCGAAGGTTGAGCGACGGAAATCCCGCGGCGAGTTCCACGGGCGTCACCGGCGGCAGCGTTGCGATGTCGGCGTCGATACGCAGGATGACCCGTCGCGCCGCTTCCATCAGCGCCAGTTGCGACTTGCCGGGCGTGCCGGCGACCGAAGCGACCGTCTTCATGGCGCGCAGGCCGAGGAGGGCGGCGGCGGGCTCCGGCTGCATCAGGCGCATGAAGATCTCCGTTTCACTCCGCCGCGAGCGACGCAGGGTTCAGCCAGTCGTCGAAGTCGCGTAGCGCCCGCACGGCCATCGCCTGCTTGCGTTCCTTGCCCTTGAAGCTGCCGGCGATGGGCGGAAACAGGCCGAAGTTGATGTTCATCGGCTGGAAGGTCGTGGCGTCGGCGCCGCCGGTGATGTGGCCGAGCAGCGCGCCCATTGCCGTGGTGGGTGGCGGCGGCGCCTGCGCATGGCCCAGCCGCTCGGCCGCTGCGAAGCGCCCGGTCATCAGCCCGACGGCGGCGCTCTCGACATAGCCTTCGCAGCCGGTGATCTGGCCGGCGAACCGCAGCCGCGGCATCGCCTTCAGGCGCAAGGTGGCGTCGAGCAGGCGCGGGCTGTTGAGGACGGTGTTGCGATGGAGGCCGCCCAGCCGGGCGAACTCCGCCTTCTCGAGCCCCGGAATGGTGCGGAAAATGCGCGTCTGCTCGCCGTGCTTCAGCTTGGTCTGGAAGCCCACGATGTTCCACAGCGTGCCCAGCGCATTGTCCTGGCGCAGCTGCACCACCGCCCAGGGGCGGTGGCCGGTGCGAGGATCGCGCAGGCCCACCGGCTTCATCGGGCCGAAGCGCAGGCTCTGCGGCCCGGTCGAGGCGATCACCTCGATCGGCTGGCAGCCCTGGAAGTAGGGTGTGTTGT
>CAIYWM010000180.1 GCA_903929895.1 uncultured Alphaproteobacteria bacterium | reverse complement strand
CATCGCGGCCGCGGTGCCGATCATCGAGCGTCTTTCCATGGGGAGGTCCTTGGGCGAAATCAGCTGGCGTAGGAAGCAAGGCCCGCCTCGCGCGCCTTGATCTGCAGGGCGAGGTAGCGGGAGTAGATGCGGCACTGGGCCAGGCTGCCGGCGATGAACCACAGGCCGGGCTGCGGCGTCGGCTTGAACATGTTGGCGAGTTCGCCGCCGGGATCGAAGCCCCAGACCGGACCGATCCGGTCGGCCACCTTGTCGCCCAGGAAGGCCCGCACCGTCTCCTGCTGGTTCTTGTAGCCCGTGGCCACCACCACCAGCTCGGCCTCGCGCAAGGTGCCGTCCTTCAGGCGCACGCCGCCCGTCTCGAACCGCTCGATGTCGTCGTACTGCAAGAGCTTGATGCGCCCATCGACGATCATGTCGGAGCAGCCGACGTTGAAGTAGTAACCGCCGCCGCGGCGCAGATACATCATCTGGAAGCCGGTATCGTCCTCGCCATAGGTCAGGCGGAAGCCGCGCTTCGCCAGGCCCGACAGGAGATCGCGGTCGACCTGGCGCATCTCGGCGGTCGAGAGCTGGTAGGCGCGCTGCAGCACCGGATAGGGCGAGGCGGCGGCCAGCAGGTCGCAATCCTCGAACGGCAGGCCCTCGGTGTAGATCGCGTAGACCTTCTGCGCCTCGCGGATCGACACGACATAGGTCGGGCTGCGTTGCACCATCGTCACCTCGGCGCCGCTGGCGCAGAGATCCTGCGCCACGTCGTGACCGCTGTTGCCGGTGCCGACCACGATCGCCTTGCGTCCCTTCCAGTCCGCGCCGTTGGTGTAGGCGCCGGAATGCATCACCGTGCCGGCGAACGTGTCGAGGCCCGGCAGCGACGGCTTGATCGGAATGGCGCTGACGCCGGTGGCGAAGACGACGTGACGCGGATGAAGCACGCGCTCCGTCCCGTCGCCGCGCTTCAAGGTCACCGTCCAGCGTTGCGCCGCCTCGTCGTAGCTGCCCGAGGTGAGCTGCGTGTCGGTCCAGTAGTTGAGGTCGAGGTTTTCGACATAGGACTCGAACCAGTTCGCCAGCTTGTCCTTGGGAATGAACACCGGGAAGGTCGAGGGAAAGGGCATCAGCGGCAGGTGATTGACGTGCACCTCGTTATGGAGCGTGAGCGAGTGATAACGCCGCCGCCAGTTGTCGCCGATCCTCTGATGCCGATCGACGATCAGCGTGTCGACGCCCAGTGCCCGCAGGCGGGCCGCGGTCGCGAGGCCCGCCTGGCCGCCGCCGACCACGAGCACGGCCGGATCGCGATCCTCGTAGGCCTGCGCCTTCACCCGCTGGTCGAGCCAGTTGGCGCCGCCGAAGTCGCGGCTGTAGCGCTCGGCGTCGCTCAGCTCGCGCGGCCGCCCGTCGGGCCAGCCGTGCAGCTCCTCGAGCGTGGTGAGCAACGACCAGGCCCGCCACTCGCCACCGGACTCGACGAGGCGCACGACGGCGTTGGCATGGCCAAAGGCGGTCTCGAACCCGAAGATCGCCTCGATGCAGTCGATGCCCGCCCGCTTCACGCGACGCGGCGGCGTGCGCATGGCGGGGATATGGACGTCCCTCGCGGCGGTTCGCGCCAGCACCGGCGCCAGTGCCGCCTCGATCGCCGTCCGCCCGGAATGAGT
>CAIYWM010000179.1 GCA_903929895.1 uncultured Alphaproteobacteria bacterium | reverse complement strand
GGCGGTGCCGCGCATGTCGGTCTCCGTTGTTGGTGAACGCATAAGCGCTTCAATCGCGGCACGAGCCAAGCACACAAGCGGATCATTCGATTGCTTTATTGGGAGCAACACGATCATGGGATTACAGGCGCTGCAGCCGCGAGTCGGGCTGGCGGATCTGCGCACGGCGGCACTGCCGCCGAAGGTGGCGGACTCGTTCTACTCATCACCGGCGTGGATCGCGATGCGCGATCGCGTTCGACGCGAAGCGGATGGACGCTGTCAGGTGGACGGATGCGGTCGTGCCGAGCGCGGCATGATCGTCGATCACATTGTCGAGCTGAAAGACGGAGGCGCGCCATTGGATCGAAGTAACGTGTGGTTGACGTGCCGAGCACACCACAACCAGAAAACCATCGCCGAACGCGCGAAGCGCACGGCGCGGAGGCCGGGGGGACCTTGATCCTTGGGGCTTTTGGGGCGCGCTGCCGGACGGGGGCTCACGCAGAGAATATTTCCCGTCCGCCAATGCCTCCAGAAAATAGCCTGTTCTGGGCCCCGGCAGGGTTCGACAATGAGCGCCGAGAGGGCTGTCAACGATATTTCTGATCGATGATCTGCTTGAGGCCTGTGACGAGAAGAGCCGCTGAGACTGCAGCGTCAGCGTGCCCCCGCTGCCAACGTCTCGGATTGCCTACCCC
The DNA here is from genome assembly GCA_903929895.1 of uncultured Alphaproteobacteria bacterium. GTDB lineage: Bacteria > Pseudomonadota > Alphaproteobacteria > Reyranellales > Reyranellaceae > Reyranella. The sequence continues at coordinate 9,975 of CAIYWM010000179.1, read as the reverse complement.
CAGTGACAAACCGAGGAAGCAAGAAGGCCCCCGCGGGAGGCATTCTTGCTATAAGCTTTGATGTACTCTTACTCCGGCGTTGACTGTGTAGCCAACCGCGGGAAAAACGTCGGCCGCATAGCCTCTCCTGTCGTCGTCTGCCATGATTTCTCCGCGCAGGCTTGCTCCCTCTGGCGGCTCTGCCGCCGATATTCTGCGGTTCCGTTTTGTATCGGGTAGGAGTGTTAACCGCAGGCGCAGGAAACAGAAGCAGCGTGAATGGAAGCAGCTGAAAAAAATAGGCCGACGCGACGTCTGCACCTCTACGTAACCGTTGCGCTTGCGACCCTTCTGGTATGGCTTGCACTGGCCTATGCAGTGCTTCCCTTTTTCTGGCAGCACTACGGGCATCAGCCCGCGCTGGCGGGGCGTGCGATGGTGACGCGCACAGCGTCCGGCATTGCCGGCGATCCCCTGAATGTCGGCTTCGTCGGCAGCTGGGAAGATATCGTCTGCGCCATGGCGGCGGCCGGATGGTCGTCTGCCGATTCAATTTCGTTGAAAACTAGCATCGAGATTGTCGGCAGCGTGCTGCTCGACCGGCCCTATCGCGACGCGCCAGTCAGTCCGAACTTCTATGATGGCCGCCGGGAGGATTTGGCGTTTGAGAAGGAAGAAGGCTCCAGCGCTCGGCGCCGCCATCATGTGCGACTCTGGCGCGTGCTGGAGAATGGGGCCGAACAACGTCCGGTCTGGCTCGGAGCTGTCACTTTCGATCGCGGCGTCGAGTTGAGCCGGTACACGTTGCAGGTGACGCATCGGATTGCGTCAGATGTCGATGCAGAGCGCAATGCTCTAATGGCCGGTCTGGAAAAGGCGGGGCGTGTCTCTGCGACCTACGAGATCGCCGGCGTCGGCCCGACGCTGAACGGACGCAACGGCGGCGGTGACCGATATTTCACCGACGGCGAAATTCTGATTGCGCGCTTGCTCGAAGGCTGTGTGCCGCAAGCTCCAGCTATTCCGCAAAGGTTCGCAAGCCCTGCGCATATTATTGCAAAAAATGCGCTTTGGCGCTTTATCTGCGAACTGTGGCGTTGATGAGAGACGCCGCTCGACGCGAATGGCCAGGCGCTCGGAAGTGAACTCATCGAGCAAGTTGAGCAGGCAATACTTCTGTCTGTGATGGGGCGATCCTCGACGAAGTCATAGAACCATACGTGGTTGGGCTGCTCCGGGGCGCAACCAGAACGGCGGCGACCTGTTCGAGTTCCGGGGCGGCGGGGGGGCTCGCTCAGAGAATGTTTCCTCTCCGCAGTGCCTCCAGGAATCGCCTACATTTGTAGGCTCTGTGAGAGCGACTAGGCTAGCTAGCGTCAGTGTGGTCCCGTCAAGGATGATCACTCTCGCGCAGCAGACGGACCAGCATATGGCGGACATGGTCCTGGCCACCAAAGAAGATCGCGAGAATACGAACTTTCCGCGCCGCCTCGTCGACATCGAACCAGTATATGGCGCGGTCAATCGTCAAGTATCGCACGCCGGCAAGAACATCGTCGCGGGGCGTTCCGCGAAGTGGAAATGTCGAGAGCTGATCCGCTGACTGTCGGATACCCATGATCCGGTACGCGGCATGATCGAGAGCTTCCTCGGAGCTTTCGCCGAATCCGACATAACTTTCGAACAGGTGGTCGAAAATCAGCTCGAAGTCGTGTTCGCTCTCGGCCGAAAACTCAATTGTGAACGGCATGCGCCTGGCGCTTCCGCGTCAGCATGCGCGCGAGACGCGCATCCATCTTGGCGCCGGAGACGAACTTGCCTGCACGTCGGTGTTTCAGCACCTCCGCAAGAGCGGCACGCTCCAGCGCCTCGCTCTCCATCTGCTGACGCAGGAGTTCGACGCCCTGTTGCAGGACGGCGCTGACGCTCTGGAAACGGCCCGCATTGACCAGGGTCTTGGCGAAGAAATGCTGGTCGTCAGTGAGGGAAATCGAGGATTTGACGGTCATGGCACTATTCCCTTTGAGGATTCAGATCGAAGGGTATTACCCAGTCGTACCGCGCGGTCAACAGCACCCAGGAGCCGGCCCAGTTCTGGGCACCGAACTTGAAAGGCAACAATGACCTCTGAGACGGCCGAACCACGCCGTACGGGCCGAAAACCGGACCCTGTGTCGAAGCCGGGCCCGGTGTGGCCGGCCGACGCCGTGGAGCGACGGTCCGTGACGGCGCTGTTGCCCTACATTCGCAATGCCCGGACCCCGTAAGGCAAAAAAAACAGAAACGGCCTCCAGATCAGTCAGTTGGCCGGCCTCGGCTAGCGGTTCGTTCGGTGTCCCGGTACAATTTTCCAGGAGGCCCGTGACGACGTCATCGAGGGTCGGGGCAGGGGGGCCGTTATGGATTGGGCGCGCATCTTGGCCTACGTGACGGGGACGGCGGACCAGGAGCTGCTGGCGCGGAACGAGTATTTGGCCGCCGAGAACCGCATCCTCAAGGCGCAACTGAAGGGTCGGCCGGATCTCTCGGACGCCGAGCGAGGCGCGCTGGGCGAGATCGGTCATCGCCTGGGCCGCAAGGTTCTGGCCGACATCGCCACCGTCGCCCGGCCGGACACGATCCTTGGCTGGTATCGCAAGCTCGTCGCCCGCAAATTCAATGGCTCGAAGGCCCGGCAATATCCGGGCAGGCCCCGCATCAAGCGGGAGGTCGAGGAGCTGATCGTCCGGATGGCCAGTGAGAACCGGGATTGGGGCTATGACCGGATTGCTGGGGCGTTGGCCAATCTGGGGCACGAGGTTTCGGATCAAACGGTCGGCAATGTCTTGCGGCGCCACGGCCTGCCGCCGGCGCCGGTGCGCAAGCGCACGACCACGTGGGCGGCTTTCGTTCGGACTCACCTGGCGCTGTTGGCGGGAACCGACTTCTTCACGGCCGAGGTGCTGACGCTGCGCGGGCTGGTGACCTACTACGTGTTGTTGTTCATCCACCTCGAGAGCCGCCGGGTGGGTATCGCCGGGATCACCGTTCATCCGAATGAGGCGTGGATGAAGCAAATCGCCCGGAACGCGACCATGGACGATTGTGGCGCGCTGCGGGATTGCAGATATCTCCTGCACGACCGCGACACCAAGTTCACGCGGTCGTTCCGGGCCATCCTTGTGACAGGCAAAGTTAAACCGCTCGCGCGGCCGGCACGCAGCCCGAACCTGAATGCCTACGCGGAACGCTGGGTCAGGTCGGTCAAGGAAGAGTGCGTGTCGAAGGTGATCCTGTTCGGCGAGCGCTCGTTGCGGCGGGCGCTGAGGGAATACGTAGACCATTTCCATGCCGAGCGGAATCATCAGGGGAAGGGCAATGTTCTGCCGCTTCCTCTGGCGACGGATCGTCAGCGCGAGGGGCCTGTGCGGTGCCGCGAGCGATTGGGTGGGCTCCTGCGCTACTATCATCGTGAGGCGGCGTGATGGTGCGTCGGTCGGACAAATTATTTGGCCGTACGGGGTCACCCGGATTGAACATTCCCCGCCTGCTACTTCACGTGCAGGGTTGCCAGGAGCGCCAAAAGAGAAAAGCCCATGCTTCCCAGCGCGGCGAGGCGCCATGCCCAGCCATAGAACCAGACCTTTCTGGCGATGGTGGAGGATTTTCTGGCCAGAACCGCCTCATCGAGCGCTGCAGGATCACCCTCTTTTTCGCCGAAAGAGACGCCGAAAAAATCTCCTTCGATGTTGATGACGGGGAAGGCGAAGCAACAACTTGCAATCGTTGCTATCAGGCTCGCATGGCCAACGACGAGGCCGAGCAGGCGCAACGTACTGTTCCCGACCTGAAGAAGGTCGCTGCCATTTATGATCAGCACGTAGGCGAGTGCGGCGACAACCATCGCGTTTACCCTGAGAAGCACGGATGTCTTCGAATCGAGATTCGACAATATGCCGTTCAGGCGATCGCACGCGGTCAGGATGGCCCGCGCCTCCATGCTGCCCTGACCGAGTTGAATGTTTGCCAGGAAGAGAGCTTGCTTATGCAGTCTCATACGGTCTCCGGTACCGCCCCGGGGAGCTATCACCAAAAGTTGGTGAAGGCCTGATCTTTCAGGCGGCGGTCGCGGCCTGAAGGTCGCTCGCCTTGGCGATGACCTCCAGCCCGTTAGTGAACTTCACCCCGTAAGGTAAAAAAACAGAAACGACTGACAGATCATTCAGTTAGGCGGCTTCGGCCACCCTCCTACCAGCGTCTTCATGTACTCGTTCGTTCGAATGAGTTTCCGCGACAGGCCCCTCGAGAGATTATAGAGCAAGCGAGAGCAGACCTCCGGCTCCACCTTCATGAGCCGCTCCAGGTTCTGTCGCGAAACGATCGCGAGCTGTGTATCGGCTGTGGCGACGCAGTCGGCTGTTCTCGCGGTACGCGACAGCATGGCGATTTCTCCGAACACCTGGCCCGGCCCCATCTGGATTGTTGGGAGCGTGGCATTCCGGAAAGAGACCTCAATGCCACCCTCGACGACAACGAACATCTCGTCGGTGGCATTGCCCGTCTGGATGACTGCGTCTCCCTTAGCGAACTTCAACAGCTTTCCCGAGCCGATGACCTTGCGTACGTCGTCCTGCGTCATGGCGTGGAAGATCCCGACATCCTGCAGCGCGGGCTCGCTTCCTCCTCCAGCAAGCGGCGAGATCTTCTCCAGGACCCGGTCGTCATAGCTGGTGACGAAGGTTCCGAGAAGGGATCCGTACTCTTCGTGGAACCAGCGGACCGGGGGATGCTCGTTCTCCTGCAGATTCCGCTTGGCTATCTGCTTGTGTAGGGGAGACCGGCTCTTCTTCAGGTGCTCCCAGTCGTGCGTGACGAGGACAATCGGCGTCACCAATCCGACGCTGTCGCTGATCGACCGCGAGTATGCCTGGAACCCAAGCTGGGAATAGAAGCCCAAAAGGTAGGGGGCACACATCGAGAAAAGGAATTGGATTCCATCGTCGAGGAAATCGCTGAACATCTTCGCCGTGATCAGATGCGCGGCGAGCGACCCGCGGTGATCCGGTGCGATCGCGAACTTGGTCGATACGGCCAGCGAGCCGGAATGGGCTCTGGTGAACTTTTCGAGGTTGAGGAGCTCTACGAGGAATGGGGGCAGCGATGTCGCGAAGTCGAGATCGCGATCGTAGATCGCGCGCGCGGTCGCGATCGCCTCGCCATCCTTGATGGCGACGTAAATCCGGGCGTGCTTGTCGAGCTCATCGATGTACGTGCCATCGGCAGCATTGATGTCGGGGTCCTGGAAGTTCAACTCCGACCCGAAAACCTTGTACCTCAGACGAAACGCCTGTTGCGCGGCTTCCGCGGAAGCATCGCAGCAAATGATCTTCATGGCGGGCTCTCGTACCTCGGGTGTTGTGCACGAACAGAGCACAGCGCACCGTGCTTCTTGACACACTAGCACATCGTCATACCATAAACTCAGATGCCTCGGTGAATCAGCCAAGATGGATCAATATCCCGAGGTTTAAGTCAAAATGGATGCAACGGCGCCTGGGAGAAGACATGACAGCGTTTGAGTGGCCCGTGGCCGCGCCGATCGACCTTTCGACCTATCCACGCCGCGACCTTTACGAACACTTCCTTACCTTTGAGATTCCCGTGACAACGCGGACGGTGCAGCTCGACATCACCCAGCTGCAATCCTACGCGAAGGGGCATGGATACCGATTCTCTCTGACGATTGGTATGATCATCACGCGCGCCGTGAACCACGTGCCGGAACTGCGCCATCGCATCCAAGATGGCGTGCTGGTCGAATTTAAGAAGATCATCCCGTCCTTCACCATCCTCTCCGAGGACAAGTTGCTTTATTTCTCGAAGGGTGTTTTCACGGACAACTTCGTGGAGGACTACGCCGCCAATCTCGAAATCCTGGAGCGGGCCGCAAAGGGGCTCGAACAGAATGTCGGTTCGGGCAACCAGGGTCAGATCTTCATCACCAACAATCCTTGGAACAGCTTTACCTCGTTGCAGTTCCCCTACACCAGCAAGTTCGCCTCGGTTCCCGTTTTCGGGATTGGTAAGATGTACAAGGATGGCGCGTCCACCAAGGCCGCGCTGGCGCTCCAGAACCACCATGGCCTGACCGATGGCTACCACATCGGGCATTTCCTGCATCACCTCGAGCGTCACCTGAAGGACCCGAGCCTGCTGGAGCGGCCCTTCGCCTCGACCTTTGCGTGAGCGCGACATCATCCCGCCGCGTCGGGACTCGGGGCAGGCCGTATTGCCGGGACTGTTGCTGACATGAATGCCGAGGCCTCAACCACGGAGAAGGCGCCGTTCGTGTCCGGCTCGCTAGCGCGCCACGTCCTGGTCATGGCGTCGACCGGCGCGGTCGGCATGACGGCGGTCTTCCTCGTGGACCTTACCGACTTATTCTTCCTGTCGTTGCTGAAGAACACGGCCGTCACTGCGGCGATCGGCTACGCCGGGACGCTTGTCTTGCTCAATATCGGGGTCGCCATCGGCAGCAGCATCGCGGCCGCGGTGCTGGTGGCCAGGAACGTCGGGGCGGGGGACCTCGATCGCGCTCGGAAACTCGCAAGCTGTTCGTTGGCGTTCGGTCTCGGGCTCGCCGCCATGCTCACCGTCGTGATTGTATTAGGGGCCGATGCGTTCCTGTCCCTGCTCGGGGCCCAAGGCGAGGCAAAGAGGCTGGCGCTCGTCTTCCTCTGGACCCTGTCGCCCGGCTACGTGCTCGCGGCCGGGGAGCTCTGCTGCGCGGGAATCCTTAGGGGGCTCGGCGACGCCAGGCGCGCGATGTCGCTCACGCTTGTGGCCGCTGTAGTGACACTCTGCCTGGACCCGCTGCTCATCCTGGTGCTGGGAATGGGTATCCAGGGTGCTGCGATCGCGACCACGCTAGGCTTCCTCGCCTCGTCTTCGCTCGGCTTCCGATACCTGGTGAAGGCTCATCGCTGTCTGGTCCCGGTGGGCCTGGCTGACCTGCGCGAGAGCTTCCGGCCATTCTGGGCAATCGCCTACCCGGCGATCCTCAGCCAGCTCACGATGCCTTTCGCGAATTCGTACCTGATGTACCTCATGGCGGGCTTCGGCAACGAGGCGGTCGCGGGGTTCGCGATCGTCTGCCGCCTGATCCCAGTGGCCTATGCCATCATCTTCGCGCTCCAGGGTGCGGTGGGCCCGATCATCGGCCAGAACGCCGGCGCGCGAGAGCACAGTCGGATCCGGAAAACGCTCGACATCAGCCTCGTTCTGTCGAGCTTCTACGCACTCTGCGTGTCGTCCGTCCTCTTCCTGTTCAGTGCCGAGATCGCAACCCTCTTCAACGCGGTGGGAAGGACCGGCGAGATCGTCGTCTTCTTCTGCAATTTCATCGCCATCAGCTGGGCTTTCGTCGGGGCCCAGTTTCTCGCGAATGCAGCGTTCAACAACCTGGGACATCCCAGGCTGTCCCTGGCTTTCAGCTGGGGGCGGGCATCGCTCGGAACCATCCCCTTCGCCTTCGTCGGCGCGAGGATCGGCGGAGCGGAGGGGCTCCTCGCCGGCAATGCCGCCGGGGCCATCCTGTTTGGCATCGCCGCGCTCGTCACGGCCTATGTCATCGTCGGCAGGAGCGCCTCAACCAAGGGCCCGTAAACGGCGGTCCCGCGTTCAGCGGCGGATCTCCACGGGCAGGCGATCGAAGCCACGGATGAAGTTTGAGTACTGCCGCTCGGGCGTGCCCGCGACGTCGATCACGAGCTTCTGTGCGAGAATCTCTTCCCACAGGATCCGAAGCTGGAGCGTTGCAAGCCGGTCCCCAACGCACCGGTGAATGCCGGCACCGAAGGAAAGGTGCTTGTGCGGCTTCGGCCGGCCGACGATGAAGCGGTCCGGGTCGGCGATGACGGTTTCGTCCCGGTTGGCCGACACATACCAGAGGACGACGCGGTCGTTCCCCCTTATCTTCTGCCCCCGGAACTCGACGTCGCGGGTCGCCGTCCGGCACATGTGTATGATCGGTGTCTGGTAGCGAATGATCTCGCCGACGAGGCTAGGGATCAGGGACGTCTGCGCGGCGACCTTTTTGTGCTGGTCGGGGTTGTCCGAGAGTGCCAGGACACCCCCGGACATCGAGTTGCGCGTCGTGTCGTAACCGCCCACGAGGAGGAGAACCAGGTTTCCGATGTACTGGTTTTCCGACATACCCTGCATCGCCGGGTTGTGGGCCATCATCGAGATGAGATCGGGCTTGGGTTCCTGCGAGGCCCGTTCGCGCCAAAGCTCGGAGAAGGCGCCGGCCATTTCGTGCAGGACCTTCTCGCGCGCCGCGTCGGACGTCACGGGCGCGTTCGGCGCGGAGTAGTCGCACACCAGCGCATCAGACCAGAACGCCAGGGTACGGCGCTCGGCCAGCGGAAAGTCGAACAGCGTTGCAAGCATCGTGACAGTGAGCTCGGCGGAAACCCGGTCGACCCAGTCGAAGGTCTCGCCGCGCGGGAGCTCGGACAGGACCTGCCGCGTCCTCTCCCGGATGGCGATCTCGTAGCTCGCCAGGTTGGTCGGGGCCGCGACCGGCGCGATGGTGCGGCGCTCGATCGTATGCCTCGGCGGATCTCTGGAAATGAAGCTGTCGCGCAACCGGTTGTCGATTCGGATACCGCCCCGGGACGAGTCGGAGGAAAAGACCAAGTGATCCAGTTCAACTTCCTGCACGTCCTCGAAACGCGTGATGGACCAGTAGGGCCCGTAAGGGCTGGCGTGGCAGTAATTCACGGGCCGCTCGCGGCGAAGCAGCCTGAAACGCGGCCCCCAAATATCTTGCTCGAAGAGGAGGGGATCGCTGACGTCGAGGTCTGCGTCCGGGGTAAGGCTTTCGACGTTCATTGTCCTGGATCCTGATTGGCCTGACACCAACTTCGCGGCTCGAGAAGTCGCTTTTAAAGGGCTGTGGCTGCGGACACCAGCGGGGTGGATGCGCCAGGTGCGGCGCGACAATCAAGGAGAGACACAGCGTCAATCAGGGTGAGACTGCGCCGGGGTGGGCTGACGAAGGGAGGGCTTAAGCCCGACCGGAGGTAGTCCACCCCGGCGGCGATTTTTCTAAAACTCGTCTGGCGGTTACGAGCGACCGGGTGAAGCTGCTGATTCGTCTCAATGCTCGAGGGATCAGCATTTGCCCGGCCTCTACGTCACCGACCACCAGATGAGGCTGTACATGAGTTTCCGACCAACCACTGACACTGTCGACACCGCGGTTGCCAAATCTGGCCTCTCGCGGGCAACCGGCTACCGGATCGAGGCTGATCCACGATTGCCGTCGCAGAAGAAGGCTCGGCGCGGCCGGCGGCGGCCCGATCCTCTGGCCGAGGTCTGAGACGCCGAGATCGTGCCGATCCTGAACGCGCCACGCGGCCCATAATATTTCCCGCCTGAACGGCACATCCAGGAGCGCCTCGCAGGGGCACGCGGGACCAGCAGCAAGCGCGCATCCAGGACGGCGACGGCGATGCAGGTTCAGTCACCGCAAAAAGTTCAGGCCGCGCGGCGCTCGAAGAGATGGCGCAGGCCAGGGCATTGCCGGCGCAGGACGGTCACCTGATGTCGCAGGGCGACGAGTTCGAGTTCCAGTGTGAGGCGACTACGAAGCCGGAACGAGAGCAGGGAACCAAGGGCGGACAGAAGCGTGAGCATGCCTATGACGGTATGACTACGGCACAAGGGACGCTACGCTTTCTCGGCGTTTTGGAGTTTTGAGTAAGCATAGCCGGTGCAGTGCCGCGAGCGATTGGGCGGGCTCCTGCGCTACTATCATCGCGAGGCGGCGTGATGGTGCGTTGGTCGGACTAGTTTTTTGGCCGTACGACCACGGCTCGCGTAGCGCAGGCTATCGCGGTCACGAGCACCAGTTGAACGAGCCAAAATGGGATTATGATCTTGCGCGACATGGGTGTGATACGCACACGTTATACTATCAACTTACAACAAGGGAACTGCTCGAAATTGATG
>CAIYWM010000178.1 GCA_903929895.1 uncultured Alphaproteobacteria bacterium | reverse complement strand
CCGCATCGTGCGGGTACATCGTCCAACCCACCATCGGCGCCCCGGCATGCCGCCGACAGTCCGTGCAATGGCATAGCGCGTGGTGGAGGGCGTCGCCCCCGGCCTGATAGCGAATCGCGCCGCAATGGCAGCCACCTGTGATCATCGCCTGCTCTCCTTCGTCCGAATCTGTTCCTACAGTAGCGGTTCGAGGGCCTCGCGCGTCGTCTTGCCTTCGACCACCGGCACGACCTCGAACTCGACGACCTCCTGCCAGTCGGCGATCCAGCGCTGGAACGTCGTGATGTCGTCGGTGCGCATGAGCTGGAAGCAGCGGCCGAGATCGGCCGTCACGTAGCTCGCGACGAACTCCAGTCCCTCGGGCAGGCCGCGGCCCTTCTGCAGCTTGCGATAGACGGCCTTGCCGTCCTGGTTCTTGAACTTCTCGACCACCATGAAGAGCATGTGTTCCCCTCGCTTCCGGTCCGTTAGTCTAGGCCAACCAACGAGAAGAGGAACGAGATGAAGATCGCCGTCGTCGGCGCCTCCGGGCGCATGGGCCAGATGCTGGTCCGCCAGATCGCACGCACCGAGGGCGTGACCCTGGCCGCCGCCAGCGAGAGGCCGGGCAGTAAAGCGCTGGGCAAGGATGCGGGCGAGGTCGCCGGGATCGAGGCGAACGGCGTGCTGATCGGCGACGACAGCGCTGCCGCCATCAGGGCCGCCGACTGCGTGATCGATTTCACCGTGCCGGAAGCGACGGTGGCGCACGCCAGGGTGGCCAGCGAGAACGGCGTCGCCATGGTGATCGGCACGACCGGTCTCGATCCCGATCAGACCAGGCTGATCCACGACGCGGCGAAGAAGGTGCCGATCATGTGGGCGGCCAACATGGCGCTGGGCGTCAACATCCTGCTGGCGCTGGTCGAGAAGACCGCGTCGATGCTCGACCCCAGCTACGACATCGAGGTGCTGGAGATGCACCATCGCCACAAGATCGACGCGCCCTCAGGGACCGCGCTGGCGCTCGGCCGCGCCGCGGCGGCGGGCCGCAAGGTCCAGCTCGAGGAAGTCTGGCGCAAGAGCCGCGACGGCCATACCGGAGCGCGGCCGACCGGCGAGATCGGCTTCGCCACGCTGCGCGGCGGCGAGGAGGTAGGCGTGCACACGGTCTACTTCGCCGCGGCCGGCGAGCGGCTCGAACTCAACCACCGCTCCTTCAGCCGCGAGACCTATGCCGCCGGCGCCGTGACCTCGGCCAAGTGGCTGGAAGGCCGGAAGCCCGGCCTCTACGGCATGAAGGACGTGCTGGGGCTGTAGAGCCCTTCGGGCTCGAGTTCACCACACCACCTCATCCTGAGGAGGTGCGCGCAGCGCACCGTCTCGAAGGATGGGCAACGGACGAGGTGCGCGTTCCCACCCTTCGAGACGCGCTCCTGCGGAGCGCTCCTCAGTGTGAGGCGCTTTTGGGAGAGGCCTACTCGTCCCAGGCGTGGTCGTAGCGTGGCGCGCGCATGTCGGCGATGGCGGCCTTGAGGCGGTCGGCTACCCTCAGCCGCTCGTCGGGGCCCAGGAAGCGGCCGATCACGGCGCGATTGCCTCGGGAGGTAACCACCAGGCGCTCTTCGGTGACCTCGACCTTCAGCCAGTAGGCGTCGAGCCGCAGCTCCTCGCGTTCGCCGTCGGGCGAGATCCGGACCACGACCAGGTCGTGGTCGGTCAGGGTCAGCGTCTCGGTGCGCCGTGCGTCGAAATAGCTGCGCTGGAACAGCCACCACAGGAGGAAGACGTCGAGGCCCATGAAGCCGAAGACCGGCCAGGCGCCCATGAGGAACAGGGGCAGGCCGACTACCAGGTTGGCCGCCACGGCGGCCAGCATGACGAAGCGGAAGCCGTCCGCGGACAGGCTGCGATAGGGCTTCAGCGAGGTGGCGAAATGAACCGCCGGAACGGGCGCTTCGGTCATGGTAGGAAGCTATATGGCCCTGATGAAGACCGCCGTCATCCCCGAGTTCTTTGCACGCCTCAGGAAGGCAATGCCGGAGCCCGAGACGGAGCTTGAATACGACAATGTCTACCAGCTCCTGGTGGCCGTCGTACTCTCTGCCCAAGCCACCGATGTCGGCGTGAACCGGGCCACCGGGCCGCTGTTCAAGTTCATCAAGACGCCGGCCGAGATGGTGGCGCTGGGCGAGGCGAAGCTGATCGATCACATCAAGACGATCGGCCTGTTCCGCACCAAGGCCAAGAACGTGATCGCGCTGAGCCACCTCCTGCTGGAGCGGCATGGCGGCGAGGTGCCGCGCACGCACGCGGAGCTGGAGGCGCTGCCGGGCGTCGGCCGCAAGACCGCCAACGTGGTGATGAACGTGGCCTATGGCGAGGCGACCATCGCCGTCGACACCCACATCTTCCGCGTCGGCAACCGCACCGGCCTGGCGCCGGGCAAGAACCCGCTGCAGGTCGAGCTGAAGCTGCTGAAGCGGGTGCCGGAGGAATACAAGCTGCACGCCCATCACTGGCTGATCCTGCACGGCCGCTACACCTGCAAGGCGCGCACGCCTCTGTGTCCCGGCTGCGTCGTGAACGACCTCTGCACCTTCAAGGGGAAGACGGTCGCGGCCTAGCCTTTCGGGTCGCCTTCGCCCGCTTCCGGGCCGGTGACGCGGCCGCTGCCTTGGCGTTCGTTACTGCTTCGGCCAGCGCCACGGCGAGACGGCCGCCGCGGCGGTCCTGGCGTTCCAGCATCACGATGTTGCGGATGAGCTGCGGTTCGCCGAACGGCAGGCAGGTGAGCTTCAGGCCGGCAAAGATCTCGTCGGACACCGCGAGCACGGCAACGCCCAGCCCCTTCTCGACCATGCGCAGGATGATGTCCTGGCTGTCGAGCACCATCTCCTCGTGGACTTCGACCCGCATGCGCCGCAGTTCGCGGTCGATCACGCGGCCGGCCCACGCCTTGCTGTCGAAGCGGATGAAGGGCAGCTCGGCCAGCAGGTCGCGGGCACTGCGCCGCGCCTGGCCCGGCGGCGCGAACAGCCAGAAGCGGTCCTGATAGAGCGGTGTCCAGACGAGGCCGGCCGGATAGGGCCGCACCGGCTCGGTGGTCAGCGCCGCATCGAGTTCCCCCGCCGCGACCTTCTCGGCCATCTCCGCCGACAGGCCGACCGACACCGAGACGCGGGCGCGCGGATGGGCGCGGTTGAGGGCGACCAGCGCATCGGGCAGCACGCCGGCCAGCGCGGTCTGCACCGCACCGACCCGCAGGCGGCCGGCGAGCGAGCGTTCGTCGCCGAGGGCACCGGCAATGTCGTCGTAGAGCGCGAGCACCTCGGCCGACCGCGCCAGGACGATCCGGCCGGCCTCCGTCAGCACCGGCAGGCGGCGCGAGCGATCGAACAGCGGCGCGCCGAACTCCTCCTCCAGGGCCTTCACATGCAGGCTTACGGCGGATTGCGTCAGCCCGACCGCCTTGCCGGCAGCGGCGAAGGAGCCATGGCGCGCAATGGCCTGCAGGGTGCGGAGGGCGCGAAGCGACATGAGATCGATGATAAATTATCATCGATCGATTGAGTATTCAGAATTTTTGCTTGGGGTCGGCGGAGGCGTACACAAGCGCTCATGAGCGCCGACGTGATCCTCGCCCTCCTGCCCATCGTCCTGCTGATCATGCTCGGCATGGGGCTGCGGCGCCTGCGCTTCCTCTCCGAAGGGTTCTGGCCGCAGGCGGAACGGCTCAGCTACTACGTGCTGGTGCCGTGCCTGTTCTTTCACAGTCTTGCGACGGCGAAGCTCGACGCGTTGCCGGCGCGTGCGCTCGTCACGACCCTGATCCTTTCGATTCTCGCCGTGGCCGCGCTCGTCGTCGCATTGCGGCCGGTGCTGAGGGTCGACGGGCCCTCCTTCACCTCGATCTTCCAGGGCGGCATCCGCTTCAACAACTATGTCGGCGTGACCCTGGCCGCCGGCCTGTTCGGTACGCAGGGCCTTGCGCTGGCGGCCCTCTGCAGCGCCGCCATCGTGCCCACCGTCAACATTCTCTGCGTGCTGGTCTTTGCCCGCCACGGCGCCGCGCGGCTGAGCGGCCGCGGCATTGCCCGGCAGCTGGTGACCAATCCGCTGGTGCTCGGCTCCTTCGCCGGTATCGGCTTCCAGCTTCTCGGACTCAGCCTTCCGGCGGGGATCGAGCCGGCGCTGCGGGCGCTCGGCGCGGCGTCCCTGCCGCTCGGCCTGCTCTGTGTCGGCGCGGCGCTGGAGTTCGGATCGGTGCGCGGCTGGCTCGCGCCGGTCGCCACCTCCTCGGCGATCAAGTTCCTGGCGATGCCGATCGTGACCGTCGCCGTCGCCTCGCTCATGGGCCTGACCGGACCGGCGCTTGTCACCGCCCTTCTCTTCCAGGCCCTGCCGACGGCCTCCTCGGCCTACATCATGGCGCGCCAGCTCGGCGGCGACGCGCCGCTGATGGCTGGCATCACGGCGATGCAGACGCTGTTTGCGCTCGTCGCCCTGCCCGTCGCGGCAGCCGGAATCGCCGCCCTCGCCGCCTAGCGTTCGAGCATCATCGCGAGGCGCGCGCCCAGAAGTTTCCAGAGGAGGCTGAAGGCGAAGCCTTTGTGCGTCGGCACGTCATGCGGGATCTTGCCGGGATCGGGCGCGAACCTGGTGCAGATGCGCAAGTCGAGCGGCCGCACCGGTCCCCGGAAGCGGGCGCGGAACAGCGGCATCCAGTGCTTCGAATCGTCGAAGCTCATCGCCAGTCCGGAGTTGCAGCAGGTGGCGACCAGCCGGTTCGTCGCCGTCCCATCGCGCAGCTTGAGCTTCGTCACGAGCTCGGCGCCCCGAGTGCACCGGACCCGATCCTTGCGATAGAGGACGCAAGCCGTGCCACCGTCGGCATCGAGCACCGGCGGCGCGTTCGGCAGTACCTCGATGCGACGCGCGCCCGCTTGGCAGTCGTCGCAGTAGCACACGACGGAGAGAATCGCGGGCTCGATCGCTTCGTACTCGACCTTGCCGCAGGCGCAGGCCAGCGTGCTCATGCCAGCGCCCGCAGGCCGCTGCGGAGAGCCTTCCCATCATGAGGCGTCACGAGACGGTCGATCTCGCCATGCACTTCGACCCAGACCGGCAGGGCCGATTGCAGCACCCGACGACCGGCCGGCGTCAGGATGAGCCGCCGCACCCGGCGGTCGGCCTCATCCACGGCGATCTCCACGAAGCCGCGCTGCTCCAGCGGCTTCAGGTTGGCGGTGAGCGTGGTGCGATCCATCACCAGCAGCGCGGCGATCGAGCCCATTGAGGGCGGCTCGGGCCGATTGAGCGACGTGAGCAGCGAGAACTGGCCGCTGGTGAGACCAAGCGGTGACAGGGCTTCGTCGAAGCGTCGCGCCAGCGCGCGTGCGGCGCGTTGGGCGGCGAAACACAGGCAGTGGTCGTAGACGTGCCGTGTCGTATCGAACGAGGCGTTCAGCTTCTTTGACATGTCGTTATTACGTTGATATCAACCTTTCAGTTTGGAATCAACCAGCAGGAGGAACTGATGGCCTACGTGCAGGGATTTGTTTTGCCGGTGCCCGCCGACAAGAAGGAGGCCTATCGCAAGGCCGCCGACGCCTTCTCGCCGATCGTCAGGGAATTCGGCGCCACCCGCCAGGTCGAGGCCTGGGGCGATGACGTGCCCGACGGCAAGCTCACCGACTTCAAGGGCGCCGTGAAGGCCAAGCCCGATGAAGTCGTGGTCTTCTCGTGGATCGAGTATCCCAGCAAGGAGGTCGCGGAGGAAGCGCACCGGAAGGTCATGAACGATCCGCGCATGCATGAGATGGACATGCCGTTCGACGGGCAACGCATGATCGTCGCCGGCTTCACGCCGATCCTCGACGAGGCCGGCACGAAGGGCGGCAAGACGGGCTATGTCGACGGCTTCCTCGCCGCGGTGCCGGCGGGCAACAAGCAGGCCTATCTCGACATGGCGAAAAAGGCCGCGGCCGTGTTCAAGGACTACGGCGCGGTCCGCATCGTCGAGACCTGGGGCGACAACGTCCCCGACGGCAAGGTCACCGACTACAAGGGCGCCGTGAAGGCCACGCCCGACGAGAAGATCGTCTACTCCTGGGTCGAATGGCCCTCCAAGCAGGTCCGCGACGAGGGCTGGAAGAAGATGATGGAGGATCAGCGCATGAAGGATCATCAGATGCCGTTCGACGGCAAGCGCATGATCTATGGCGGCTTCGCGCCGATCCTGGACGTCTGAGGGATCGCAGGATGACCGTCGCGAAGAACACGATCTGCCTCTGGTACGACAAGGACGCCGAGGACGCGGCCCGCTTCTACGCCGCGACCTTTCCCGACAGCGAGGTGACGGCGGTCCATCGCGCGCCGAGCGACTATCCGTCGGGCAAGAAGGGCGATGTGCTGACCGTGCAGTTCACGGTCTGCGGTACTCCCTGCCTCGGCCTCAACGGTGGGCCAGCCTTCAAGCAGACCGAAGCCTTCTCGTTCCAAATCGCCACCGACGATCAGGAGGAGACCGACCGCTACTGGAACGCCATCGTCGGCAACGGCGGCCAGGAAAGCGCCTGCGGCTGGTGCAAGGACAGATGGGGCCTGTCATGGCAGATCACGCCGCGCGCGCTCACCGCGGCGATGGCGGCCGGCGGCGACGAGGCCAGGCGCGCCTTCGAGGCCATGATGGACATGAAGAAGATCGACGTCGCCAAGATCGAGGCGGCGCGTCGCGGCAAGTAAGCCACGCTTCAAACAATATCCTCACCCTGAGGAGCGCTCCGCAGGAGCGCGTCTCGAAGGGTGGGCACGAGCACCGCGTCTATTGCCCATCCTTCGAGACGCGCCGCTGCGCGGCGCTCCTCAGGATGAGGTAAGCGCTTGAATCGATTCAATTCACTTCCGGCCAACCTCTCACGATGAGGTGGGTTCCTATGCCGCGTCGGCGGTGATCGTGTCGGTGTCGTTGTCGACGACCACCGCGGTCTCGAAGTAGCGGATATCCGGCGGGGCGCCGTAGCGCTCGGCGATATAGGCCTGCCATTGCGGCGTATAGACCGCCTCGGCCTCGGCGCGGCTCTTCCAGAGATAGACGCCGCCGCCGATCCGCTTCTCCGCGTCGAACAGATAGTATTTGCGGATCAGACCCTTCATGCCGCGATACTTCGGCGCCGAGCCCTTGAAGAGTTCGGCGGCCTTCTTCGCATCGATGTCGGCCGGCAGCTTGAAGTTCACGATGGCGGTGATCATGCGATCCTCCTTCACACGGGGATGGCGCGCTCCTCGCGCACCTTCCAGAGCAGGATGAAGCCTACCACCAGGAAGAACAGAACGCAGGCCATGCCGATGCGGGTCGAGCCGCTGGCCGCGGTGACGATGCCGATGGCCATCGGCGCCATCCAGGCGGTGGCCCGGCCCGAGAGGGCGAACAGGCCATAGAATTCGCCGGTCATGCCCGGGGGCGCGATGCGGCCCACCATCGTGCGGCTGGCCGCCTGCATCGGCCCCATGCAGAAGCCGAGGATCAGCGCGAAGCCCATCAGCACCTGCTCCTGCAGCGATCCGAACAGGCCGCGCGTCGGGCTGATCGGGTCGGCCGGCACGACGTAGAAGACATGCGTGGCGGTGACGCCGACGATGCCCAGCGTCGCCACGATCACGCCGGCGATGGCGATCTGGATCGTCCGCTTGCTGCCGATCCAGTCGTCGAGCCGGCCGCCGAGAAACGCGCCGGGAATCGCGAAGACGGTCAGGATGATGCCGAAGATGCCGAGCGTCACCGTGCTCCAGCCGAAGGTCGCGGCGGCGTAGACCCCGCCGAAGGCGATGATCGCCGCCAGCCCGTCATTGTAGAGCATGAAGGCGATGAGGTAGCGCAGCACGTTGCCGAAGCGCGGAAGGCGCTTCAGCGTCGCCACCAGCGACCGACCGCCTTCCCGCGCGGCGACGAGCAGGGGCTGGCGCCGCGCGCCGGCGGAATCCGGCGTGAACAGGAACATCGGCACGACGAAGATCGCGATCCAGAGCGCCGAGACCGGACCGACCAGGCGTTCCAGTTCGTGGCTGGCGGGATCGAGACCGAACAGCGGCCGGTCGTTCGATGCCGCCAGCCCGAACATCGAGGGCATCGACACGGCGAGCACGATCAATAGGGACACGAGCCCGCCGCAATAGCCCAGGCCCCAGCCGAAGCCGCTCAGCCGGCCCATGCGCTCGGGGCGCACGATGTTGGGCAGCTGGGCATTGTTGAACACGATCGACATCTCGGCGCCGACCGTGGCCAGGATCACCGCCCAGCTGATCGGCAGGATGAGATCGGGGCGATTGGGATAGGCGAACCACAGGCCGGCGCATCCCGCCGCCAGCAGAAGCTGGAACGCGAAGATGAAGGGCTTGCGACGCCCGCCCGCGTCGGCCATGGCGCCGAGGAACGGGCTCATCAGCGCGATCAGGATGCCCGAGGCCGACTGGGTGAAGGCCCAGGCCGATTGCCCCTTCACCGGATCGCCCACCAGCACGTTGGCGAAGTAGGGCGCGAAGATGAAGGTGGTGATGATGGTGAAGAAGGGCTGGTTCGCCCAGTCGAACAGCGCCCAGCTGAACTGGCCGACCCTCGAGGCTTCACGGCCAGAATCACTCGCGGGTTGGACGCTCATACGAGTTCGACCTGCGTGTATCGACGAGCCGCAGCGGCGAGGCGTCGATCATGGGTGAGAAGAGGAGCATCGAGCACCTCGGCCAAGGCGACATACATCGCATCGTAGGCGCTGAAGTTGCTTCGCAGCGTCCAGACGCGCGGCAAAAGGAAATCGTGCGGATGCCGGTGGATGGGAAACGCCATGAAATCTTCCAGTGCGGCCCTGCCTCGCTCCTCATCGATGTCGCCTGCCTGGGCAAATCGGCGAATGACCTGGGCGATCTCCGCATCGAGCAGATAAGGCGCATGCAGCATTTCGGATGCGCCTAACAAGCGGGCCTCT